>NZ_VATT01000012.1:0-103063 GCF_005781225.1 Escherichia sp. E4736
GTTTCTGGGGGCTACATCATTATAAATCCGCTTATGACGAAAAAAATATCAACACCTACTTCTCCGATCCTAAACAGGATATCCCCTAAATCCTTTTGGGCATACACTCCATTTAAATATATTCTAAAATGGAACGCAATAACTAATAGCACTGCAATTCCCCTAAGAACTTGAATTGTGTCTAACTTATTTATTTTTCTTTCCATGTCAAAATTTTTCTTGCTGATGATTTTTTCAAACCTTATCAAATTGAGTTAGCTATTTCAATTCAAATATATTTTAAATTTCTCCTTACGAGTTAAATTTTACAGTCCCAGCATCACGGAATACGTTATATATCTACGAACTAACCTAACTGATGGATTACTATTTACAACTCTCTTTTTATCCTTAGTTCAAATTCGCAGAAAAATGGTAAGCAAATTGTTTTATATTTGTTTCAAATATTATTAAATACTGCCGATACTGCACATGCCGAGATTGGTTTAATTAACACACCACAACTTATTATTACCAATTATTAACATTAATAATAATCATTGTGTCTTCTATAAAATACTGCAACCGATAAATTTTCAATGAGATATTTAATACTTTAGTTAAGATAATTAACGTTGCAATATAGATTATTACCCAAAACAAAGTCAAAGTTTCAGCATAGTGATATAAATTGCGGTAATCGCGTAACATTATTTGACCATCATCAATATTATTTACACTTTTCAGTGTATTTTGTACGACATATTAAATGTGCATAAAAATACAGACCTTATCCAACAATCAATCAGGTCGAGTTTCTAGCTAAGGTTTTTATTGTGTGCATTTTTATAACAGCATTTTCCGCTGGCGTGATGTTGCATATTATGGACGTCGGAATAAGAACGGCTATAAGCAAGCCAACGCCCGATTTACAGCATTATAAAAAGAGATAGAATTTTTGTGGCTAAACATTTTTTCCAACATACCGGTGCAGCAAGCTATACCTTAACAACGATCCTTTTCATCAAACTTTTTCGCTGGGTGTACCAATTACCCAACAATCAAAAATCGCTAGCAGTGTTAATCCATAGAGAGCCTGTAATCCATTGATAGTATTGCTGCTATTTATATTCAGCTCAGTAAAGTGGGAAGCCTCATCGTTCACGGCGGCGAGCAATCATTTTTTCGAAAATTAAAGATGGGGCGGGCGAAAATTGAGCAAAAAAATCGAGTTTGTTAACACGTTACGAGGCGTTGCCAGCATGGTTGTTATGCTGGCTCATTATATAATATCGTTTAATGCATTTTCTGGAGGTTATGGTGGCCTGCCAAAAATAGAAGGCGGTGTGTTTGATTTTGCTTCTGGTCTGTTAGGTTTTGGAATGCCAGGCTTCAGTTACGGAGCATTTGGTGTAGCTCTGTTTTTTTTAGTAAGCGGTTTTGTTATACCATTATCACTAACAAAATTAACCACTCAGCGATATGGAATACTTGCCTTCATAGTTTCCAGGGTTTTAAGGATATGGCCAGTATATATAATAGGTTTTACTATATCATTACTGTTCAGGTGGCTTTCATTTCATGGTTCAGAACTAAGAGACACCTACAACATACATGATGTCATTTATCATTTGACTCTTTTCAGGGATTGGATTGGCGGAATGCCTTTAGATGGAGTAGGCTGGACGCTTGAAATTGAGATTAAGTTCTATCTTCTTTCTGCTGTATTCGCCTATGCAACGGTTAAAGGAAAACAATATCTAACAGTCGTCGCTATAATCGGTGCTTTAACTGGCTACTACTATGGCGTACAAATCCCAATATATTTCATATTCCCTCATAGCATTTTATATTGTTTCCAGTTCATACTTTTTATGACAATAGGAACTAATTTATACTTATTATATGCAGGCACGATAAGCAAGAAAAAAGCTATAATGTGGATATGGTTATCACTCGCTTCATTTATATACATTTGCCCTTCTGACGCCAAATTAGGATATCTGATCGCATTCTTGGTATTTGTATCATGCTATATTGGAAGAGATAACTTCACTGGTAGTATAGTGACATCATTCTTTGCTAAAATAAGCTATCCAATGTATGTGGTTCACGCACTTTTTGGATACGTGACAATGTGGTACATGATTAATGTAGGATTAAACGAATATATTGCTTTATTAATTCAAATAACTCTTACTATATCATTGTCGTATTTTATTCATTTGTATATTGAGATACCATCTCAGAATTATGGAAAAATAGCATCAAACTTCATAACAGGAAAGAAAAAGACAGTAAAAACTGGAGTGACAGTTTAGTGATATTTCTTCGCTAGAATTTCTGGCTTTTTTAGAAATAGCCTTCTGATAGATAACCATATATACCAGGCTCGCCAGCCATGTTACATGTCCAAACCTTTGGCTGGACTGGCGCTGGGTTACTATTTATGCCCTCTCACCAACATCCTAAAATTCTGTGTTCGGAGCGGATGAATATGGAACACAACTTTCTGATGTAGAAACTATTGTTTATTCACTTGTGCAAACCAGAGAATACAGTACGAGTTTCGTGTCAGTTTCATCGTAGCCATAGCTCCGACATTATCCATAGACTGGAAATATGCACCGATGTATTCAGACTGAAGCGAGTGGTCACGTGGCTTGAACATTACAATCAATGGAGATTTGATCTCGGTTGCCGGATTAAAAAACATGCACCTGCAGTAATTAGCATGGCAATTTACGCTACAGATAATCCCCCGAGCCTTTACCGCAAATGCTTCAGAATCTCAAATCTTTTTAATACCGTCACCAATATCGGCGAAAAAGTGAAATAGAGTTAATAGATATAAATGCATATAAACAAAAGCCCTCTGTAAATACAGAGGGCTAATGATGAAATTAAATAAGTGTATGAGTAGCTATGAACTAGCAGTTAATCATTCCCACTCAATGGTAGCTGGTGGCTTGCCGCTGATGTCATACACCACGCGGGAAATACCGTTCACTTCATTGATAATGCGGTTGGAAACGCGACCGAGGAAATCGTACGGCAGATGTGCCCAGTGTGCGGTCATAAAGTCGATGGTTTCGACAGCACGCAGAGAGACAACCCAGTCGTATTTACGACCATCGCCCATTACGCCAACGGAACGTACCGGCAGGAAGACAGTAAACGCCTGGCTGACTTTGTCGTATAGATCCGCTTTACGCAGTTCTTCAATGAAAATGGCATCAGCACGGCGCAGCAGGTCACAATACTCTTTCTTCACTTCGCCCAGCACACGAACGCCGAGGCCCGGTCCCGGGAACGGGTGACGGTACAGCATGTCGTATGGCAGGCCCAGCTCCAGACCAATCTTACGCACCTCGTCTTTGAACAGCTCTTTCAGCGGTTCAACCAGGCCCATCTTCATCTCTTTCGGCAGACCGCCCACGTTGTGGTGAGATTTGATGACGTGTGCTTTACCGGTTGCAGATGCGGCAGATTCGATAACGTCAGGATAGATAGTCCCCTGCGCCAGCCACTTCACGTCTTCCAGTTTCAGCGCTTCTTCATCGAATACTTCAACGAAAACGCGCCCGATGATTTTACGTTTTGCTTCTGGATCGTTTTCGCCAGCCAGCGCTGCCAGGAAACGCTCTTCTGCCGGAACGTGAATGATGTTCAGACCGAAACGATCGCCGAACATATCCATTACCTGTTCAGCTTCATTCAGACGCAGCAGACCGTTGTCGACAAATACACAAGTCAGGTTTTTACCGATTGCACGATGCAGAAGCATCGCGGTAACGGAAGAATCCACGCCACCAGAGAGGCCGAGGATCACTTTATCGTCGCCCACCTGCTCGCGAATGCGGGCTACAGCGTCGTCGATAATTTTAGCTGGCGTCCACAGCGCTTCACACTGGCAGATATCGCGCACAAAACGCTCCAGCATACGCATACCCTGACGAGTATGAGTCACTTCCGGGTGGAACTGAACACCATAGAAACGTTTTTCTTCGTTAGCCATGATGGCAAATGGGCAGCTTTCGGTGCTGGCGACGGTAACAAAGCCTTCAGGAATTGCTGTTACCTTATCGCCGTGGCTCATCCACACATCAAGCAGCGGCTTGCCATCTGCGCTTAACGCATCTTCGATACCACGAATCAGCGCACTATCAGTTTGAACTTCAACCTGTGCATAACCAAATTCACGTTCGTTGGAGGCTTCAACATGACCGCCCAGCTGCATTGCCATGGTCTGCATGCCATAGCAAACGCCGAATACCGGTACGCCTGCTTCAAAGACATATTGCGGCGCGCGCGGGCTATTTTCTTCGGTGGTGCTTTCCGGGCCGCCGGAAAGAATAATGCCGCTTGGGTTGAAGTCACGAATTTGTGCTTCTGTCACATCCCACGCCCACAGTTCGCAGTAAACACCCAGCTCACGCACGCGGCGCGCAACCAGTTGAGTGTACTGAGAACCGAAGTCCAGAATGAGGATGCGATGCTTATGAATGTTTTCCGTCATTGACGCTTATTCCGAGGCAAGTGAAACAGATAATATAAATCGCCCGACATGAAGTCGGGCGAAGAGAATCAGGAGCCCAGACGGTAGTTCGGGGACTCTTTGGTGATGGTCACGTCGTGAACGTGGCTTTCCTGAATACCCGCACCGCTGATACGTACAAACTCCGCTTTAGTACGCAGTTCGTCGATAGTACCACAGCCGGTCAGGCCCATACAGGAGCGCAGGCCGCCCATCTGCTGGTGAATGATCTCTTTCAGACGACCTTTGTAGGCTACGCGACCTTCGATACCTTCCGGAACCAGTTTGTCGGCAGCGTTGTCGCTCTGGAAGTAACGGTCAGAGGAACCTTTGGACATCGCGCCCAGAGAACCCATCCCACGGTAAGATTTGTAAGAACGGCCCTGGTAGAGTTCGATTTCACCCGGAGATTCTTCAGTACCCGCCAGCATAGAACCTACCATCACCGCGCTTGCGCCAGCGGCGATAGCTTTGGCAATATCGCCAGAGAAACGGATACCACCGTCAGCGATAACCGGAATGCCGGTGCCTTCCAGGGCTTCAACTGCGTCAGCAACGGCAGTGATCTGCGGAACACCTACGCCAGTAACGATACGAGTCGTACAGATAGATCCAGGGCCGATACCGACTTTGACCGCGCTGCAACCGGCTTCTGCCAGAGCGCGTGCACCCGCAGCTGTTGCCACGTTGCCGCCGATGATTTGCAGATCCGGATATTTAGCACGAGTTTCACGGATACGCTGCAGAACGCCTTCAGAGTGACCGTGAGAGGAGTCGATCAGCAGAACGTCAACGCCTGCGGCAACCAGCGCATCAACACGCTCTTCGTTACCCGCACCTGCGCCAACCGCAGCACCAACACGCAGACGACCTTGTTCGTCTTTACAGGCGTTCGGTTTACGTTCTGCTTTCTGGAAATCTTTCACGGTGATCATGCCGATCAGGTGGAATTCATCATCAACCACCAGCGCCTTTTCAACGCGTTTTTCGTGCATTTTTGCCAGCACAACTTCACGGGCTTCCCCTTCACGCACAGTTACCAGACGCTCTTTCGGCGTCATGTAAACGCTAACCGGCTGGCTCAGGTCGGTCACAAAACGCACGTCACGACCAGTGATGATGCCGACCAGTTCGTTTTCTTCGGTAACAACCGGGTAGCCAGCAAAGCCGTTACGCTCGGTCAGTTCTTTCACTTCACGCAGCGTCGTGGTTGGCAGAACAGTCTGCGGGTCAGTCACCACGCCAGATTCGTGTTTTTTCACGCGGCGAACTTCTTCCGCCTGGCGTTCAATGGACATGTTTTTGTGGATAAAGCCGATACCGCCTTCCTGAGCCAGAGCAATAGCCAGGCGCGCTTCCGTTACGGTATCCATTGCTGCGGAAAGCATAGGAATATTCAGACGAATAGTTTTCGTCAGCTGAGTGCTGAGGTCAGCAGTATTCGGCAGAACGGTAGAATGAGCAGGAACGAGGAGAACGTCGTCAAACGTCAGAGCTTCTTTAGCGATACGTAGCATGGGCAATATCTCGACCAGAGTGGTTAATAAATATTGCCGCGGCATTATACAGAGCGTAACCGATTGCATCTACCCCTTTTTGCAAATAATGCTTGCGCTCCCCGGTCAGCACGTTACTATCGATTGAATAACCTGCTGATTTAGAATTTGATCTCGCTCACATGTTACCATCTCAATCCCCCGCAATTTTTACGGTTAGTCGCCTGAATCAGACCGTCCGTTTGCTGCTTGAGCAGGAGATGGGGCAAGTGTGGATCAGCGGCGAAATTTCTAACTTCACGCAACCGGCTTCCGGTCACTGGTACTTTACGCTCAAAGATGATACCGCCCAGGTACGCTGCGCAATGTTCCGCAACAGCAACCGCCGGGTGGCCTTTCGCCCGCAACACGGGCAGCAAGTGCTGGTTCGCGCCAATATTACACTCTATGAGCCACGCGGCGATTATCAGATTATCGTCGAAAGTATGCAGCCCGCCGGTGAAGGTTTGTTGCAACAGAAATACGAACAACTCAAAGCGAAATTGCAGGCTGAAGGTTTGTTCGATCAAGAGCTTAAGAAACTACTCCCCACCCCTGCGCACTGTGTAGGTGTCATCACCTCAAAAATAGGTGCCGCACTGCACGATATTTTGCATGTGCTTAAACGTCGCGATCCGTCATTGCCAGTGATTATTTATCCTACCGCGGTACAGGGTGACGATGCGCCGGGGCAAATTGTTCGCGCCATCGAACTAGCGAATCAGCGCAACGAGTGCGACGTGTTAATTGTCGGGCGCGGTGGCGGTTCGCTGGAAGATTTATGGAGTTTTAACGACGAACGCGTGGCGCGGGCAATTTTTGCCAGTCGCATTCCGGTTGTCAGTGCCGTTGGACATGAAACCGATGTGACCATTGCCGATTTCGTTGCCGATTTACGAGCACCAACTCCGTCGGCTGCCGCTGAAGTGGTGAGCAGTAATCAGCAGGAGTTACTGCGCCAGGTGCAGTCTGCGCAGCAGCGGCTGGAAATGGCGATGGATTATTATCTCGCCAACCGCACGCGTCGCTTTACGCAAATTCATCATCGCTTGCAGCAACAGCATCCGCAGCTCCGGCTGGCGCGTCAGCAGACTACACTCGAACGTCTACAAAAGCGGATGAGCTTTGCGCTGGAAAATCAGCTTAAACGTGCCGGACAGCAACAGGTGCGATTAACACAGCGGCTGAATCAGCAAAATCCACAGCCGAAGATTCATCGCTTGCAAACGCGCATTCAACAACTGGAATATCGTTTAGCAGAAACCCTGCGCGCACAGCTTAGCGCCACGCGTGAACGTTTCGGTAATGCGGTGACGCATCTGGAAGCGGTTAGCCCACTGTCAACGCTGGCGCGCGGCTATAGCGTCACCAGCGCCGCAGATGGCGCGGTGTTAAAGCAGGTGAAACAGGTAAAAGCGGGCGATACGATGACCACGCGTTTAAATGATGGCATTGTGGTAAGCGTAGTGAGCAACGTGACGAAAACCCGCAAACCACGCAAAAAAGCGGCTAATCCGTAGGTCGGACAAGATGCGCCAGCATCGCATCAGGTAATATCGCCATGCTAACATCAGATACAACCAGGCCATCACTGAAAGCAGGCGATTAGACCAGCCTTATTTTGCAGAACTACACTACAATCCTGCGTCCCCGTGTCTTCAAACATTCCGCATTGCTCGGAGGATAAATAGGGATAGCTTGGCGTAATTGAAGGCCACCCCAACGAGCTAAAACTTGTGTGCAGCGTTTCTAACTCACTGTACGTTGGCGCATTGCTCATACTTCCACACTGCTTTGCTATATCCCATTTGGCTGAATCAACTCTGTGTCCCAACGCCCAAGTTTCGTTGACCACATTTGGAGCCAACACAGCAACCGCACCAGCAGGTAATTCTGTTTTCAGCAAAGGTCGATGTAATGTTTTGCCATTCACCACTACCGAGTCTGCCATATGTCCCCAGAAGTGCGCGGAAGAAACATTGGGACTGGTTAATACGGTGAAAATAGTGTCCATCGTTGCTGTCAATGTTGGGTAATTATCCAGCGTTACTGTCAGCGGCGTTTTATAACCCGGCGTATTGTCCTGACGAACAGTAAAGCTTGCCGTGCCGTCTGCACCTGTCACGCCACTGATCTCGTCCCCACTTGCAGCCAACCGAGTAGCCACTCCTGATGATGGCTGGATGGTGATATCATCCATTTCCGCTACACTAACTCCATTTGCAGGCGACAACGTCGCCCCGCTGTTACGCGGCGCAGCATCGCCGCGGTGTAACATAAAGGCCACGTTCGGCACCGCTCTTCCGGAACTGTCTTTCACCGTAACCATCACCGACATGGCATCGCCTTTTTTTGCCACCGCCGCCTGATAAGCAGAATCAAACGTCGTCGAGGTCAGCGTCACGGCAGAAACCGTCGAGTGTGGATGCACCAGGCACGCCTCATAGGCCCAGGTTTTCCCTGATGCCAGTAGCCCCGTGTACAGATCTATTGCTTCACAAACAGTGGACCCTTCTTTCGCTGGACAGGTTGCATTGGTCCACCACGCATAACCGCTCTGCTTCACTGGCCAACCAATCTCTTTCACGATAGTGCCATTAGGGTAGCGAGCGTATAACGATTTAAGTTCGTCCAGCGAAGGGTGGCGCGCTTCTTCACACGGATCGGTTCCCCCCGCATCGCCTCTCTGCGAGGAATGTGGCGCAGGCCAGTCTTCATTATTAAGCTTCACTTTAGTGAGCGTTTTACCCGCACCGCTGGTGGCACCCATTTCAGCCCACAGTTTGGGGCGTTCAAACTCCGTACCGTCAGCCGCTGTGACCGTTTCCGGCATATGGCCCCACATATGCGCTTTGTCGCTGTTCGGGCTGGTGATAACGGTAAAAATAACGTCCAGCGGTACTATAGGTTTATCGGCGCGCCCAAACGCCGTCGCACTCATCGGGGTTTTCAGGCCGGTTGATTGATCCTGATGGAGCTTAAAGGTGACCTGCCCCTGAGCATCCGTTTGCAAGAGCAGATAGTTAAGGTTGGCACTTCCGTTGAGGATACTGGATGTCATGGTTTCCGCCGGATTAAATTCATCCAGCACAAGATCATCGAAAGTAGATGAACTCCCGATAGTCGTACCGTCTCGTTGCGTGCTGACGCCACGCTGAATCCCCACCGACTCATACGCCGCAGGCGAACCATCCGTATGGGTTACCGTTACTGTCACAGGCATCGCCTCTCCCGCCTTTGCTTTTCCGGCAGACAGCGCGCTGTCCCAGTTTTCCGCCGCAGGCGCAAGGGTTACGCTGCCAATCGGTTCCGCTGTCGCCAGGCAAACCTGTGAATAGGTGTTGGACGTACTCGACGTCGCGCCGGCTTCGCCCGTTTTGAGATTCATATATTGATACAAAGGCGTGGTAGTTCCGGCGCTTGATTTCACATTACGCGACCAGAACAAAGGTGATGATAAATAGAGAGGCCATCCCTGCACAGTCTGTAACGTTCCGTCAGGCCAGGCATCATACAATGACTGGAGATCGTTCATCACTGGCAATTTGTCTTTGCAGCCGCCATTGCTGCCGTCCAGTGCAGACGTGATGTTAACCCGCGGCCACACTTCATTATTTACCGTTACAGTAGCTGTTGATGCGGCTTCAGCCTGCAACAGTGGACGGCTGAAAACCTTGCCATTTTTTGCCGTGAGGGTTTCAGACATATGGCCCCAGTAGTTCGCTTTCGGCGTATCAGGGCTGGTCACAACCGTAAAGATCGCACTCAAACTCTGCGACACTACGCTGGTATCATCCAGCGTAGCCTGCATCGGTATTCTTTCACCAAAACCGGTATTGGGCTGGTTGATGGTCAGCGTCGCCGTACCGTCCGACCCGGTCGTGCCATAAAAATTATCACCAGTGTTCAGCTGATAGGCTGGTGATTATACTGGTCTGTCACTGAAATCAGTCTGGACTGATAATCGGTCACCTCGACATTCTGGCGACTAACCGTTTTCCCGTGGCTCAGTAAGAATGGCGTGTTGCCTACAACATTCCCCTGGGCATCACGGGTCGTCACTTTGAACGTCATTTGCTCATGAACATCTTCATAATTGGTTTTGACTTTTACTGCATCAAGACCGTCGACGCTAACCGTTTGTTCTGACGTCAGCTCAATTTTCGCCACTTTCTTATTTGCCGTCGTCTGACAACTCAGGTATCCCCCGTTCGTCTCCAGCACGCTGCTGGTACCGCTACTGAGCTGTACGCCGAGATAATTACGATTTTCCACGCTGGCGCTATCCGCCGTACTGGAGTCATAAACTTTCAACACCGGCCAGCCGTCTACGGTATGCCCGCCCCAGTTGCCGGACAACATAGTCAGCGCGTCTTTTGTCGGGATAAAATCCGCGCCGCAGCCGTTATTTTTAGTATTTTTAGCAGCCTGCGCTTCGGTAAACAGCGCCCAAATCTCATTGTCTTCTTCAGGCCCTTTGCGCACATTGCCCGCTGAACCGCTCAGTTCCGAGAACAGCAAAGGACGTTTAAACGTTAGCCCGCCCGCCGTTAGCGTTTCCGGCATATGGCCCCACATTTTGGCATTTGCGCTATCCGGGCTGGTCACCACAGTGAAGATGGTGTCCATGCTGGCTTTTTTGGTCGGGTCGGAATACAACGCTGCGATCAGCGCCGTTTTAGTGCCGTGGGTATCCGGACGGGTAATGGTGAGGATCTTGCTGCCATCGCTGCCGGTCATTGCGATATAGCTCGTGGCGGTATCGCTCAGCGTTATCTCATCAGGCTGGCCGCCATCGACAACCACTGAGGATACAATGCCATCGCCGCTGCCCGCCACATGACGTTCCTCTGAACGGGTATAACCATCACCACGTTGAAGGATAAACGGCATATCTGCCATTGGATTACCCGCGGCGTCTTTTACTGTCACCTTGACCTGTAATGTCTCGCCCTTTTTCAGCTTTGCCGCATTGAGGCTACTATTCCACTGAGCTGGATCCACAATTTCTAACGTGATGCTGTTGGCAACAGTATTTGCAGTAGTCAGACAGCTTATATAAACAGGAGGGGTAACATTGCTTTGTACATTACCATTATTTAACCAGACTGCCGCAAAATGCGGCACCTTATCGACTGGAGTGCTACTCCAGTATTCCTGGAGCTGAGTCGGCCAACCGTGTACTGTCTGAATGGCATTGTTAGTGTTGGCGCTGTACAACGCAGCAAGTTGGTTTTTGCGTGGTACTTTATTTTTTTCACAACCGCCCGCAGCACTGTTTTCAATATCCGCCTGATTGACTCGTACCCAGCTTTCATTATTTTCTACTTGTGGACTACGCCCGCCACTGACCTCCTGAATTAATTTCGGGCGATTAAAGGTCATGGTTCCAACAGTAATTGAGTCATCCATATGCCCCCACATTTGTGCCACAGAAACATCAGGACTTGTTGGCACGGTAAAGGTCACATTGTAATTTACAATATTATTCGGAACCGCTGATTGAGTTGGGGTAATTGTCAGTGGTGTACTTAAGCCAACGCCTGCGGGCTGCTCAATTACGATTGTCGCCACTCCCTGCGCATCCGTAAGACCTGAATAAATTACTGATGGTTGCGAGGTACCATAGGCGGTTCCGTTCATTGTGAGAGCACCACCAGACGGATCGGTAAAACCAGATACCAACCCAGCTCTGTTCTGACTCATCCCTTTGGTAACGGTAAATGCGGTAAAAGGGACAGGAGTATCATTGTTCATCGCGTTAACGGTACGAACCGTCATGGTTATTTTTTCACCCACCTTCGCTTTAGCAGAATTGGAACCGGGTGAGATATCTTTGTCTGTTTCTACCACGACACGAGCCACGAGATCATTGGCAGAACAAGTGAGATAGTTTTGCCTGAAACCAGAATAAGTGGTAACCGAGCCATTATCGAGAGCAACAGAGGAATGTGAATCTGCTTGTTCAACCGCTGTGAGGTAATCTTGTTTTATCGTCGGCCAACCATACTCAGTACCAATCGCATTTCCTTGATTTGCTACGTATAAAGCTTCCAGAGAACGTTGCCTCGGAATATGTCCAACGCCGCATTCCTTCTGCATACTGGACTCTTGATCAAACAAAGCCCAGTCCTCGTTGTTTTCGCGCATTACCCCCACTTCATGCGCCGTTTCATCTGCCAGCAGTGGGCGTTTATAGATATTCCCATCGGAAATAATCCCTCTTGCCATATGCCCCCACATCCGGGCCTGATCGCTGTCCGGACTGGTGATAACTGTAAAAATCACGTCCTTCTCATCCGATGCAGCAAAGTTGCTGCGCATTGTCGCGGTGATATGCGTTTTAACACCAGCACCGTCTGGTTGCGAAAGTGTAAGCGTAGCCTGACCGTTAAAGTCGGTTATGCCTTCATAGTTGTGTGCATCAATCTGGTGTAAATTCGAGTCGCCGGAAATATGTACTGGGTGCGCTTCCCACGTGGGATCGGATTGATTTTTACGGTTAATTCCATCATCTAAATGAAGTGAGAAATAGTAGTAAGCCAGCGGCTGATTATTATTTTTTTTATCAGTAATGGTCAGGCGCATGAGTGTATCTTCACCCACCTGAACTTTTACTGCCTGCAAACTCTCATCATAGTTTTCGGGGGTCAGCACCAGTTCGGGGTCAACCTCCGGTGCGTCTTTGTCCACACAACTCACCAGATACTTCGTACTATCTGCTTGCTGTGTTTCGCTATGGTTCGTAACATCTGCGGCATGATGCTTCCCGGAGGTCCCTGCCAGCGAAGACCAGTAATAATCTCCCTGCATTGGCCAACCGACGACTTCTTGCACTGAAGTAGGAATGACGGTTTTCATCGCACCAAACTGCCGCATACCATGCAGAATGTCGCAGTGGTTATCTGCACCACTCCAGGTGAAGGTTGACCATGTTTCGTTATGATCGATGACTGTACCCGCTTTATTATCCACTTCTGCTGCCAGTTTCGGACGGCTGAAGGTGTATTGCATCGCCTTTAACGTTTCTGCCATATGGCCCCACATATTAGCCTGCGGGACATCCGGGCTGGTGAGAACGGTAAAGATCACCGCCGTTTCGCTGCTTTGCGTAATGCCAGAAAGACTGACAACCAGGGGCGTTTTTACACCGGGACCGTTCGCCTGCGTTACCGTAACAGTAGCGGTGCCATTGGCATCGGTAGTACCACGATATTCCGTTGCTGTAGTCGTTAACTCGGTACTTCCGAGTCTTACTGGACCGGTGTTATTCACAACATTCTGCCGGTTTACCGCATCTTTACGTTTGATAATAAAAGGTATATTACCTGCCGTATTACCCTGACAATCTTTGGTCGTTACGGTTAAAGTGATTGAGTTGCCAACGGTAGTTTTAGCCGCGTTTAGTGTTTCATCATAGTCACTGGCACTGACAGTAACCAGATCACCCACTGCGCTGGCAATATTTAACGTGACCTGTTTTTCATTAAGTAACACCGTTCCCTGATTAGGTACGCCTGTAAGGGTAAAGAGATCCAATGTTGGGAGCGTTTTGTCTGGATCAAACTGCGGAATCGCCACCAGTTTATGACCCGCCAGGTTTTGTACACAAAAGGAACGATCAGGACGTGGTTGTGGGGTGAGCGGCATATCGGGCGTAGCGGCGTCTGCCCAGATAAGGGTGACGGCTGGCAACATTTGATCTTCCCAGCGCAGTAATGGCGGACTGTTGAATATGTCACCTTCATTGTCGCGCGGGTTGGTTAAAATCATGCTCGTTGCGCTGGCCTCAATGCTGAAATTACCGGGCATAGCTGTATTAGCAATATCATGCTCCACAGTGGGATCAAGCTGAACACTTCCTTGATAGACGGGTACGCTGGCGCTATCTGCAAAGGGAACGGTGCCATTTATAGCATCAGTTGAAGCACTTGATTGTTGCCACTGTCCCCCTTTTAACACGGCCATTGCAGGCAAGGTCAGGGATAGCAATAAAATCGCCGTTATTACTTTTATTAGTTTCAAAGCCCCGTCCATGATTGAAACCTGCCCGTTTAAAGTTGCGTTTTCACCTCAACCCACTTTGCTTAACGCTGGCTAAGCAAAGTGCGCGGAAAAACACCATTCCCTGGCGGGAATGGTGCTGGTAACGATTATTTTCTCTGGTAGTCGATAGATAAGCCGTAGCCCTGAACGCCATCGTTGCCGAGGACAACGCCACTTCCGGCAAAATCGAACGCGGTTTTCGCTTCGGCATTGGTAACAGGGATAACCAGGTCGCTGTTGTTGTAAGTCGGATTAACAAGACCACCGGCTGTGCCCAACTGGAGGCTGGTTCCGGTAAAGCGCCAGCGATAGTTGTACTGGCTGGTAACCTCTTCGCCTGCATCATAAGTACTGTTGTTGTTTTTATCTTTCCACAACATGACTTGATAAGTGGTATTAGTTTTGAGTTTCGTCGTTTTACCCAACAGATTCGTATTGATGTCTTTTTCGTGAATTACGACGTGAACGGCATCATCAAATACCGGACCTTCCGGAATATCATCGCTGTCAGAACCACCGCCCGCATTGGTGGAAAGATCAAGCATCACCACCTCATCCGCAACATTCGGATCACCGGTAGTGGTAGTCGGCGTGATTTTCAAACCTATGTATCGATCAGCATCCGCAGCCGCGATGGTATATGTATCGCTCCCTACGGTACCAATCTCTTTAGGATCTGCTCCTGACTGGTCGCTATAACTCATCCACTGGAGGGTTGCTTTAGTCGCTGTGTTATTGTCATCAAGGTCCCCCTGAGTATCACCAATCGCCCAGTTGGCTGTCAGTGTGTCCCCCACATGAAACTGCTTATCACCGTCCGTTGTGACCGTGCGGCTGCCACGATCAATATCAATAGTGACATGTGATTTATCAGCATCCGCTGTCTCTGAAGCACTTCTGGTGATCCACGGCACGGTCCCCTGAATGGTGCCGGTACTTTGTGATTCTGATTGCCACTGACCCGCCCTGAGATTACCCTGCCCTTCAGCCATCGCGGCAGGCACTGCACAGTATCCCGCTAAAGCCAGCGCTAGCGCGACTTTCGTCAACGGCCGCGTTAAATGATTGTTCATTCAATTCTCTCCTTGATTAATATCCAGCGACTGGCCGATCGGCCATTACGCCGATCTAGTGCTTGCTGTAAACCACACGTAATCCATACCCCTGCACGCCATCTTCTTTTTGGGCACCAAATTTCTGTACGGCCTCTTCGTTTGTCGCAGGGATGACAATATCTTCATTACTGGTATTCGATTGCGCACCGGTATAGCCATTGACGCTGTGCCCGGTAAACTCCCACTGGTAGTCGTATTGCGCCATTTCCTCTTCCGTCAGTTTTTCCGACTGCTGGAAAACTCCATCGTTGTTGACATCGCGCCACAAGACAAAGCGATAGGCATTATCAACAGGCAAATGCTCTTTCTCATTGCCGATAAGATTGACAGGGTTAGTCGCAGATACACGGTAGATAAAGGCATTAACATCATTGCCCCCCGCGCCGAGGAAAGTCACATCTACATAGTTACTGTCGTCATACGGCGCGGCTCTCGCTTTCCAGCGGAAAGTACCGGGTAGCGTACTGGAGAGCGTAACGGTGCCTTTTTCTTTATCCTGCTTAGCGATAAAGACGCAGGGATTCTCGGTTGAACAGGGTTTATTGGTGAGCGTAACTTTTTTATCCTGCGCATCGTAAAGCTGCGGCGAAAGGTTATCTACTGGCAGAGCATTGCCGTTGCGGTCAGTGTCATCCCCAAAGCTATCGGTGACGTCGAGATCCATCACCACGCCATCGACGCCGTCTGCCTGGGCGCTGGCTTCGTGGCTGTGATTGTTCTCATCCGGCACATCTGCGATGTTGTTGACGATCAGCTCAATTTTACGATCCTGCTGCACGGTGATTTCCACCACACCGGAGTTTTGCCGGTTGCCCTTTTCATCTTCCAGCGCCAGACGCACGCGCCAGGTATTGAGTTTTTCCTGGTCGGCAGGATCGGAGCTGTACTGCCAGGCTGGCAGCACCAGATTCCAGTGGTTGTTGTTACCTTCAGTGATGGTATTCGCTTTAACAACAGGCATGACCAGCGTGCGGGAAGCGTTATTTTTCGCCTGCCACGAGGCGGCGACAATTTTGTAATGGTGGTTGATCAGCGCGTTGATGGTCCATTTACATTTTTCCAGGCCAACCGCTTCCTCTGGCGTGTCTTTAATCACGCATTCCGGGTGCTCATTGGTGGCGTCTGCTTTAAGCCACAAGGTGACATCAAGTGGGTCTTTTTCTTTGTATTCCAGCACGATAAAGTTATTACGTTCGACGAAGTCATGGCGACTGCCCATCAGCGAGTGAGCAACTTTGACGTTATCGCTATTCAGTTGATCTTTTAGCGGAACACCGAACTGATAGTTAATCGTGGCGTTAACACTAAGATCACTGTTATCTCCGGTACCTGCTTTATAGTCTGTCCCGACCGTCAGTAACGGAACGGGTTGATAGTTCACGCCGAGCGTCACTGCATAGGGATCTTTTTCTAAATTATCGGTGCCGAAGAGCGCCACTTCGTCACCATAATATTGCTCGAAAACAATTTTGCCCCCCAGCTGCGGATAAGAAGGTAACCAGGCTTCCGCCCGGATATCCCAGCCACGTGCGGGTCGTTCTAAATAGAAATCAAAATCTTTTGAATCTTTCCAGTCTGAAAGCGGATGATAATAGTTACCAGAAAATTTTAAATAATCCGTCCAGGCTTCTGTTCCTAAGCCTAAACGGCGATGTCCACGGGTGAAATCATAATCATAAAATATATTCCCCCCCAGAAGCCATTTATCAAAATTATGTCTTACGCCTAAACCTATATTACCTATCGTTCGATCTTCTTTTCGTTGCGCAGAAAACTGACTGAAATAGACCGTACTCTGATTATCATACCAGGGGACAAAATAGTCGATTGAACTGCCGTCCAGATCGCCATCCTGACCGATGGAAAGGTTAGAGCGAACTTTACCATAAGGAGAAAGCGCACCTTCGATATAAGACTGTGCGGATGATGTGATTTGCCCTTGCAGATAGCTTCTCGCCTGGGATTCAAGCGCTTCTGGAGTCAGGTTCTCAAAGCCCTGTTGGGCGGACTCGGTAACGTAATTGGCACCACGTTCCTTGACGGATTTGCCTTTGTTACTTTGTTCTTCTTGTTGAGCAGCTTCGCTTGCCAGATCAGGTAATGAAGATTCGCTTTGCTTAATATTTATCTCCGGTGCTGCATAAGCAGCACCGGAGATAAATATTAGTGTTATATAGCGGATCCATTGCAACATGTTTTTCCCTGTGGGGATTTAATTCTAAAATAATGTCTAACATTGTATTCCAGATAACGCAGCAACTGCACACCAGAAGTGCTAAACATAGTCTTAAAGTTATAACAATGAGACTTTGTTCATTTTTAATTAGCCATTTATCTAATAGAGAAGAGATTATAATATTTATATTAGGAATATATAATGCGAAATCATATATTCCAGTGATATTAAGCAATGACAAATTCAATACGGGTTTTAGAAATTAAACCGTGACCATGCTGGCAGAAATAATCCACCGCACCACACGCTTTTAACACCTGTAACGGTTGGTGGCAGTCAGGGCAAAGTGCCTGGACGATGAAATCTTTGTCGCAAGTTACGCAGTGAGCCGTCTCGCCTTGACGTTCGAGAGGTTTTTGGCAGATTGGGCAGCTGAGTTCCATAAATAATCCTCACATTTTCATGAGTTTCCCTTTCCATATGGAAAGGGAAACCAGATAAGTAATTACTTACTTTTCTTGATATGCTTCATCAGGCGCTTACGCTTGCGCATCTGGGTCGGCGTCAGGGTGTTACGCTTGTTCGCATATGGGTTTTCCCCTTCTTTGAACTGAATACGAATCGGCGTCCCCATCACATCCAGAGACTTGCGGAAGTAGTTCATCAGATAACGCTTGTAGGAATCCGGCAGGTCTTTTACCTGGTTACCGTGAATCACCACAATCGGCGGGTTATAACCACCGGCGTGGGCATATTTCAGCTTCACGCGACGCCCGCGTACCAGTGGCGGCTGGTGATCTTCAACAGCCATGGTCATGATTCGTGTCAGCATAGACGTACCCACGCGACGGGTAGAGCTGTCATATGCTTCACGCACTGATTCAAACAGGTTACCAACACCACTGCCGTGCAATGCAGAGATAAAGTGCACGCGAGCAAAATCAATAAAGCCCAGACGGAAGTCCAGCGTCTCTTTCACCTGCTCTTTCACTTCCTGGCTCAGGCCATCCCACTTGTTCACCACAATCACAAGTGAGCGCCCACTATTGAGAATAAAGCCCAGCAGAGAGAGATCCTGATCGGAAATACCTTCGCGTGCATCAATAACCAGCATCACCACGTTGGCATCTTCAATTGCCTGCAACGTTTTGATTACTGAGAACTTCTCTACCGCATCGGTGATTTTGCCGCGTTTACGTACGCCTGCGGTGTCAATGAGTACATACTCACGTCCGTCACGTTCCATTGGAATGTAGATACTGTCACGTGTTGTGCCTGGCATGTCGTAAACCACAACGCGTTCTTCACCGAGAATACGGTTAGTGAGTGTAGACTTACCGACGTTCGGACGCCCCACAATCGCCAGTTTGATCGGCAGACTTTGCGGGTCGAAGTCGTCTTCCTCTTCTTCTTCGCCGTTCTCTTGCGCTTCAAATTGCGCCCAGTATTCTGCGTCTTCGTCCACTTCTTCTTGCGGCGCGAGATCTTCCATCCACGGCAGAAGAACGTGCTCCAGCAGGCTTAATACACCACGACCATGAGACGCGGCAATTGGGTAGATTTCGCCTAAACCGAGCGAATAGAAATCAACAACTGCCTGGTCTGGATCTAAACCATCAGTTTTGTTTGCCACCAGGAAGGTAGGTTTTTCTCGGGAGCGCAGGTGCTTGGCAATAGCTTCATCTGCTGGCATCAGGCCAGCACGCGCATCAACCATAAACAGTACAACGTCTGCTTCTTCAATCGCCAGTAGCGACTGTTCCGCCATGCGGGTTTCAACACCGTCTTCCGTACCGTCAATACCGCCGGTATCAATACAGATAAACTCGCGGCCTTCAATTTCTGCACGACCGTACTTACGGTCACGAGTCAGACCCGGGAAATCCGCAACCAGCGCATCTCGGGTGCGAGTTAGACGGTTAAATAACGTGGATTTTCCTACGTTAGGGCGCCCGACAAGCGCGACCACAGGTACCATGTTTAAAGCCTCATTTTTATAAATCATCAGACAACGATCGCTTTTTTTGCGTCGTTGTTAAAAACAGGAAAACGGCCCCTGTCCAGGAGCCGTTTTCAAAGTGAACGACAGAGACGATTAACGTGTAATGGAGTACACAGTCCCGTCTTTTGCCTGGATCAGCAGTTTGCCATCAGCGGCAACCGGTTCGGTCTGGAAACCGGAGCTATCAACTTTTTGCTGGGCAACGAAACGACCATCTTCGACGTTAATCCAGTGCAGATAGCCTTCACTGTCACCCACCACCAGGTTGCCATTATACAGCACCGGAGAAGTCAGCAGGCGATGCAACAGATCGCTTTGCGTCCACAGCGTAACGCCGCCATCAATAGTCAACGCCATCACCCGGTCATTTTGATCGACCAGATAGATGCGGTTGCCGTCGACGATGAAATCATTCACCGAACCCAGTTCGCGTTTCCACATAATCTGACCGCTGCGCAGATCAAGCGCCGTCAGGTTACCATTATAGGCCAGTGCAAAAACAACGCCGTTAATGATTACCGGAGTTGTGTCAACATCGCTCAGACGGTCGATTTCAGTAGAGCCGGTCGCCTGGGAGATGCGCTGTTGCCAAATCATCTGGCCCTGTTGCATCAGTACTGCGCTGACGCGGCCATTATCACCACCAACAACTGCTGCGCCAAACGCTGTGGCTGGCGCAGATTCGCCACGCAAAGAGAGCGAAGGCATATCGAGGTTAACTGTCCATTTAACAGCACCGTCTGCTTCGTTCAGCGCTTGCAACTGACCATTACTGGTGTGGATAAGTACCAGACCATCGCTAACCACCGGGCGAGAAAGTGCTTCACCTGCGACTTTAGTTTGCCATGCTACAGTACCATCGCTGGTATTCAGCGCGTAAACCTGCGCCTTTTCGCTGCCAATGTAAACGTGACCACCTGCTACGGTCACGCCGCCAGAAAGCAATGCCGGCTCTTTAGACAACCAGCCATCTTTCTCGGCCAGACTGACAGACCAGATTTCTTTGCCGTCATCCGCATTCATCGCTTTTACTAAACCAGCGCGGTCTGCTGCATAGACAACGTTGTCCGCCAGTGCCGGATGAAGATTAGAATAGAAGTTGCCAATGCCGCTACCAACAGAGGTGCTCCACGCCGTGGTCGGCGTAAACTGGTTTTCAACGGTCGGCAATGGGGACATCTTTACCACATCTTCTTCGCTGTTAAACAGCGAACAGCCGCTTAAAAGAGTAACGGAAAGCAGTCCTGGCAGCAGTAATTTACGCAATTGCATCGGGTCCCTCTCAGATGGACAAATTATTAATTTTCATCTGCATCATTTCGCTCAGTGCCGGGGTAGCATCGCTTTTCACGCCTGCTTCCCATGCACTACGCGCACCTTGCTTATCACCTTTGCTCAGCAATGCTTCACCACGCAGGTCGGCAACAATGGCAGCCCACCCTTCACCTTTAATGGTTTCAAGGGTTTTCAGCGCGGCATCAGCCTGCTTGAGCTGCACCTGAACTCGGGCAAGACGCAGATTTATCACGGCTTTGAGATTTTCATCGCTCGTGTCCGCCAACCCCTGTTGCAATTGGGCGGCAGCTTTCTCTAGTTCATTTTTGTCAACAAATTGCTGCGCAAGTTCCAAAGAAGCCAGCGCGCCATAAGTATTTTTATTTTCAGCAGCGAATTTTTCCGCCGCCGGAATGCTGTCTGGTTTGCCTTCGCTAACTGCGGTAACCGCATTTTGATAGGCAAGAGAAGTGGAGCGTGCGGAATCAACCTGATGGCTGTTCCAGTAGCGCCAGCCAATCAGTGCGCCAACGCCCAAAATCACCCCAACAGCCAGTGCTTTGCCATTTTCAGCAAAAAAGCGTTTAACCGCTTCAACCTGGTCGTTTTCGTTCTCGTAAATTTCCACGCTGTCCTTCTCCTTCCTTAACCCAGTAACGTGCGCAAATGCGCGGCTACGCTATCCTGCGCAACTGCCGTTTGCTCACCAGAGCGCAAATCCTTCACTACTGCCGTGCCGTTGGCCACTTCGGACTCACCCAGCACCACAGCAACGCGTGCGCCCCATTTATCAGCACGGGCAAACTGTTTCTTAAAGTTGCCGCCGCCGTGGTTGGTCATCAATTTCACACCCGGTAATTCATCACGTAGACGCTCAGCTAATGCCAGCGCCGCAGATTGTGTATCGGCGCCTGAAGCCACCAGGTATATATCGACAACGGGATCGGCTTTAAATTCCGGATTAACTGCCTGAACTAACAATACAAGACGTTCGAGGCCCATCGCAAAACCTACTGCCGGTGTTGCACGGCCACCCAACTGTTCCACCAGACCGTCATAACGACCGCCTGCGCACACGGTTCCCTGGGAACCGAGGCTGTTAGTCACCCATTCGAAAACGGTACGATTGTAGTAATCCAGACCACGCACCAAACGCTGGTTGACGGTGTAGGCAATACCTGCGCTCTCCAGCAGTTTGCACAGACCAGCAAAATGCTCGCGAGACTCCTCGTCAAGATAATCGCCTAACGCCGGAGCGTCATTGAGTAACGCCTGCACTTCCGGATTTTTGGAATCCAGCACGCGCAGCGGGTTGGTGTACATGCGGCGTTTGCAGTCTTCGTCCAGCTTTTCTTTATGCTGTTCGAGGAATGCCACTAAAGCGTCGCGGTAGTTCGCTCGCGCTTCCAGTGAACCGATTGAGTTCAGTTCGAGGGTAACGTGTTCAGAGATACCCAGCGCACGCCACCAGCGAGCAGTAAGCATGATCAGTTCGGCGTCAATATCCGGACCTTGCAGACCGAAGACTTCACAACCTAGCTGATGGAATTGACGATAACGGCCTTTTTGCGGACGCTCATGGCGGAACATCGGCCCGATATACCACAGACGCTGTTCCTGATTGTACAGAAGACCATGCTCGATGCCGGCGCGTACACAGCCCGCCGTCCCTTCAGGGCGCAAAGTCAGGCTGTCGCCGTTGCGATCCTCAAAGGTATACATCTCTTTTTCAACCACGTCGGTGACTTCACCAATCGCACGTTTGAATAGCGGGGTCTGCTCTACAATCGGCAAGCGGATTTCACTGTAACCGTAGCTGCCGAGCACGTTTTTCAGTGTGCCTTCAATGCGCTGCCAAATGGCCGTTTCGCCAGGCAGGTAATCGTTCATGCCGCGAATGGCTTGAATGTTTTTTGCCACGTTTATTCTCTTTCTGAATATAAAAATGAACCCTCAACGCTTCCGTCAATGTTTCGGGAGCTATGCGGGTTCAATCATACACGGGAAGCGAGGCGCTTCCCATCACGTTATTATTTTTCAACCTGCTGAACGTCAATTCGACGCGCTTCGTCCAGCTGACTGGCTTTCGCACGAATGCGCGCTTCCAGCTGGTCGATCATGTCATTGTTGTCCAGACGGTCTTTGCGCACGCCATCTTCATAAAGGCCGCTTTTCTTATTGCCGCCCGTGACGCCGAGTGTAGAAACCAGTGCCTCGCCAGGGCCATTCACCACGCAACCAATGATCGAAACGTCCATCGGGGTAATGATATCTTCCAGACGCTGCTCAAGTGCGTTAACCGTACCAATGACGTCAAACTCCTGACGAGAACAGGTCGGGCAGGCAATGAAGTTGATCCCGCGCGAACGGATTCGCAGCGATTTAAGGATATCGAAACCGACTTTGATCTCTTCAACCGGATCGGCAGCCAGCGAAACGCGCAGCGTGTCACCAATACCTTCAGACAGCAACAGACCTAAACCGATGGCAGATTTCACCGCCCCACTGCGTGCGCCGCCGGCTTCGGTGATCCCAAGATGCAGCGGCTGATCGATCTGTTTTGCCAGCAGACGATACGATTCTACTGCCAGGAAAACGTCTGACGCTTTGACACTGACTTTAAACTGATCGAAGTTCAGACGATCAAGATGATCAACATGGCGCATGGCGGACTCAAGCAACGCCTGCGGCGTCGGTTCGCCATACTTTTCTTGCAGATCTTTTTCCAGCGATCCCGCGTTAACGCCAATACGGATCGGAATGTTTTTATCGCGCGCACAGTCAACCACCATGCGAATACGCTCTTCATTACCGATATTGCCTGGGTTAATGCGCAGGCAGTCGACGCCGTATTCCGCCACTTTCAGCGCAATGCGATAGTCAAAGTGGATGTCGGCCACCAGCGGTACGTTAACCTGCTGTTTGATGAGTTTGAACGCTTCTGCCGCGTCCATCGTCGGTACTGAAACACGAACGATATCGGCACCAACACGTTCCAGCGCCTTGATTTGATTGACCGTCGCTTCGACGTCCGTCGTGCGCGTATTAGTCATGGACTGTACGGCGATGGGAGCTCCATCGCCAATCGGCACATTCCCAACGTAAATACGTGTTGATTTTCTACGTTGAATTGGAGCCTGGTTATGCATGCAAAATCTCCCGCGTTACCCGTCTGTTACTGCGCCGGTGATTGTTCGGCATTTAGGGTCAGACGCGCAACCTGGTTAGTTCTGATAAAACGACTCAGATCGACAGGTTTCCCTTGATACTGGATCTGTACTGCGGCCGGCGCACCAATTTTCAGTTTATACGGTGCCTGGCCGGTTAAATTCAAATTACCGTCTTTACGCTGCATCCCGCTGAACAGTTTTTTACCGGTAGCATCAGTGACTTCCAGCCAGCAATCGGCAGTAAAGTTCATCACCAGTGCATTCGGGTTAGCCGCCGGCGTAGTCACGCCTGCCTGATCGGTTGGCAGTGGTGCTGTGTCATCTGACGTCGTTGCCGTTGGCGCGGTCGTAGCAGTGGTATCCACATTCGCCTGCGAAGGCGGAACAACTGCGTTCTGCTGTGGTTCAACGGCAGGTGCCGGCGTGGTCACGTCTGACGTTTGCGTGTTTGCAGCGGTAGTATCCGCAGGTGCTGACGTCGTGGTGGAGTCACTCTGACTAGCGTTTGAGGAGGTATCTAACGGCACGCTCTGCGCCTGGCCGCTATTACCGTTCAGTTCCGCTGTGGTCTGATCTGCCATAGTCGTGATCTCTTCCTGCTGGGCTTTGTGATCTTGCCACCACCAGGCACCGCTCAGTCCAATCACCACGAATAACACCAGCCAAGTGAAGGTCATCAGCCAGCCATCGCGTTTTTTACGTCGCTTGCCGAGAGAGAAACTCTGCATAGGCGCAACTTTTGCGGCCCGTAACGGAGCCTGTTTTTCCAGCCCCGGCAGCAGCTCTTCTTCCGGAATATGCACCAGTCGTGCATAAGACCGGATATACCCGCGCAGGAATGTTGATGCAAGGTCGGCTGGCGCCTTATCCTCTTCAATATCGCGTACCGTGGAAACCTTCAGACAAAGTCGTTCGGCAACGGCTTGCTGGCTAAGTCCAAGTTGTTCGCGGGCATTACGCAAGCGAGCGCCGGTAGTAAGTGCTTCATTTTGGTCGTGCGTGGCTTCAGTATTCATTCGCTGCAGGTACGTTTAAATGAGAATTGAGATGCCGGTGAGCCATCATGCTCACCCACACCGCGAGACATCCATTAAGTTAACCTTTATCATACAGTATAAGACTGTCTGTGTGCTCATGACAAAGCCCACATGAATCAAAGCTAACTCACTGTTGCATCGTTACATACTGCCTTAAAGTCAGCAAAAACGCACCGTTAATATTGATCAGACAATTGCAACTTAATGCTATATTCATAAAAGATTACGCCACGGTACAAAAAGTAACCGTGGCGCAAGAGACATCAAACCGTTTTCACGTCGATGGCTTCACCCTGCATCCGTTTGCGCAGGGTACGTTTAGTGCGGTCGATAACCTCGCCCGCTAATTGCCCGCAGGCAGCGTCGATATCATCCCCACGCGTTTTACGCACGATGGTTGTGAATCCATAGCTCATCAACACTTTTGAGAAGCGATCGATACGACTGTTCGAACTGCGGCCATACGGCGCGCCCGGGAACGGGTTCCACGGAATCAGGTTGATCTTACACGGCGTATCTTTCAGCAGCTCCGCCAGTTGATGCGCGTGCTCTGTACCGTCGTTAACATGGTCAAGCATCACGTATTCAATGGTGACGCGGCCCTGATTGGCATTGGACTTTTCCAGATAGCGGCGTACTGCAGCGAGGAAAGTTTCGATGTTGTACTTTTTGTTGATCGGTACAATTTCGTCACGAATTTCGTCGTTCGGCGCATGCAGAGAGATTGCCAGCGCAACGTCAATCATATCGCCCAGTTTATCCAGTGCCGGAACAACACCCGATGTAGAGAGCGTCACGCGACGTTTAGACAAGCCAAAGCCAAAATCGTCGAGCATGATTTCCATCGCCGGAACGACATTGTTCAGGTTGAGCAGCGGTTCGCCCATGCCCATCATCACTACGTTAGTGATCGGACGCTGACCGGTGACTTTTGCTGCGCCGACGATTTTCGCCGCACGCCACACCTGGCCGATAATTTCCGACACCCGCAGGTTACGGTTGAAACCTTGCTGGGCAGTGGAACAAAATTTACACTCCAGCGCACAGCCGACCTGCGAGGAGACGCAAAGTGTGGCGCGGTCGTCTTCCGGAATGTACACCGTTTCAACGCGCTGATCGCCCACGGCAATTGCCCATTTAATGGTGCCGTCAGATGAACGCTGTTCTTCAACCACTTCCGGTGCGCGGATCTCCGCCACCTCTTTCAGCTTGCCACGCAACACTTTGTTGATGTCGGTCATCTCATCAAAGTTGTCGCAGCAATAGTGATACATCCACTTCATCACCTGATCGGCGCGGAAGGGTTTTTCACCCAAATCTTTAAAAAACTCCCGCATCTGCTGACGGTTGAGATCCAGCAGGTTGATTTTTCCATCTTTCGTGGTGACGTTTTCAGGTGTGACTAATTGTTCAGACATATGCTATTCCGGCCTCGTTATTACACGTTATGGCCCCTGGAGGGTTGAAAAAAGAAACGCCCCGGTGAGCGACTGCTCGTCCGGGGGCGCTGCATTGTACAAATTCTGGCGCATGGATGCCACGTTTGCACGCGGCATTTACGAAAATATTAACGTGTGCGCGGACACACTTCGCCTTCACCGAAGAAGAAGGCGATTTCGCGAGCGGCAGATTCTACAGAATCAGAACCGTGGGTACCGTTTTCGGTCAGGCTGTCAGCATAATCAGCACGCAGAGTACCGGCCAGTGCGTTTGCCGGGTTGGTCGCGCCCAGCAGATCGCGGTGACGCTGAACGGCGTTTTCACCTTCCAGTACGGAAACCACGATCGGGCCAGAGGTCATGAACTCAACCAGACCATCAAAGAACGGTTTTCCATCGTGTTCAGCATAAAAGCCACGAGCCTGTTCAACGGTCAGGTGCAGCATTTTGGTGCCGACAATTTTGAATCCAACAGCTTCAAAGCGCGCAAAGATATTACCAATAACGTTTTTTGCTACCGCGTTCGGTTTGATGATGGAAAAAGTACGTTCAATAGCCATTTTTACCTCTGTAAATTATTCTGTTGTTGTCTGTACCAGCGTACGAGATGGCGCGGATTATAATGAGCTACAGGGCCGTTGACTATTGATGAAGGTAACATTTTTTTAAAATAAACCGAGTTTAAGCAACAAAATCTGACAAAACAGACTACTGCATGGCAAATCTCACCGTCGCGACCTGTCCCATTTCATCCATCACCAGTAACTGATAATCACCTTTTTCACTCAAACGCAACGTAATGTTACGCCCACGTTCAGTTAACGGCGCACCATTAAGAAACCACCATCGTTCACCTGTGCCACCCGTGGTTTGCACAGGCAAAGAAGCATCAGCAGTGCCAGGTAAACGTTTAATAATCGCGCCATCGCGAACGCCTGTCAGCTGCAGCGGGAGCTGGGCATCGTGACCGTACGGCGGGCAACTTGTTGATGCCGATGGCAGGCGTGCGGCGCGGCGCTCCGATGCAGGCAGCCAGGGTTCCAGCGGTAGCGGCCAGACATTTATCATTTCTTGTCGCGCCTGAGGGCAATCAGCGGCAACACGTTTGCCGTTTTCATCCAGCCAGATGGGGAAACGAATGCCATTAATGCCTTCCTGCTCCGGTAGTAATAGCGTTGGCGGCTGGCTCCCGTCCAGCAGCCAGGTTGCCAGGCGGCGGCGACAGTTACCGTCACCTTCCGGCAAAGACTGTCCGCCAGGCCAGCAGATAACGCCACGGCTTACGGAGTCAGGACGCGGGTCTTCCGGCAGATTCGCACTGCGCGACAGTAAGATATTATTGACCTGATTCAACAGCGGTACGGCGCTGGCAAAACCAAACTGACCGACAACGGGCGTGCCGTCCGGCCTGCCGGTCCAGATACCGACCACATAGCGAGCGTTTATCCCTATTGCCCATGCATCGCGGTAGCCATAACTGGTTCCTGTTTTCCACGCCAGTGGTACGACGCGTGGCAAGGCGCTATCCGGAAGCGGCTGCGCTTCATCTGCCATAATACGGCGGATAATCCACGCGGCCCCCGGCGACATTAACGGTCGCTCAAGTAATGGGTCGCCCGGCTGTAAGCGCAACTTACCCGCCTTACCGTGGCGAGCAAACGCGGTATACGCTGCAGCCATATCTTCCAGT
The DNA here is from genome assembly GCF_005781225.1 of Escherichia sp. E4736. Lineage (NCBI taxonomy): Bacteria > Pseudomonadati > Pseudomonadota > Gammaproteobacteria > Enterobacterales > Enterobacteriaceae > Escherichia > Escherichia sp. E4736. The sequence goes on from NZ_VATT01000012.1 coordinate 28,002, forward strand.
TTTGCACCAGCGCCGCCAAGAATGAGCGAAAGATTGGGCGCAGCACCGTTGGGCAGATACAACGGCAATCCAACATTGCGTAATTTTGCCGCAAACCGTTTCGGGCCATAGGCTTCCAGCACCTGCACAGCAGGTAAGTTCAGCGAGCGCACCAGCGCCTCGCTCATGCTGATCGGGCCATGAAAACCGCTGTCAAAGTTACCAGGTCGATAATCACCGGTGCGTCGGGGGACGTCTTGCAACAGCGATGCCGGGTGGATCAAACCTTCATCCAGCGCCAGACCATAAACAAATGGTTTGAGCACCGATCCTGGCGATCTGATCGCATTAACCATATCAACATGACCAAAGCGTGAATCATCGTTGAGATCGACCGATCCTACCCAGCCGCGAACACGCATATCGGTATGATCAACCACGATCATCGCCAGTGAGCTGCGCGCCGGCAATCGTCCTTTCCAGTTTTGCGCCAATTCTTCCAGACGTCGTTGAAGACCTGCATCCAGCGTAGTAACGATTTTGTCGCTTTTACTTTTACCGAGCATCATGCGCGAAAACAGCGGTGCCAATTGCGGCATTTGCCTGGGGGCCAGCCAGATGGGCTCTTCACTAGATTCTTTTACCTGCTCACGGGACCACACTCCTTGCGCAGCCATCCGTTTGAGCACTTTATTACGTGCGGCCTCAGCACGTTCCGGCCAGCGATCCGGGCGCAGTCGGCTGGGCGCTTGCGGTAACACCGCCAACATTGCTGCCTCGGAATAGCTCAAATTAGCAGGCGATTTCCCGAGATAAGCCCAGCTTGCCGCACCGATCCCCTGTAACGTACCGCCAAACGGGGCGCGGTTAAGATACAAGGTCAGAATTTCACGTTTAGACAGGTGCCATTCCAGTTGAAATGCGCGCCAGAGTTGGCGAATTTTACCGCCAAAGGTTTTCGAATGTGGATCAAGCAGGCGAGCTACCTGCATGGTGAGCGTACTGCCGCCGGAGATAACCCGACCAGAAGTAAGATCCTGCCAGGCAGCACGAGCCACCGAGAATGGGTTCACGCCTGGATGCTTCCAGAACCAGCGATCTTCGTAATTGATCAGTGCTTCGAGATAACGCGGAGAAACATCTTCGATGGTTACCGGATAACGCCAGATGCCATCAGCATCGGCAAAGCGCCAGAGCGGCGTCCCATCCTGCGCCACGACGACGCGTGCGGGGTTAACTTCATGTAGCGGCAGAGGCCAGAGTTTATCTGCCCCCCACGCTGCCAGAATGATAATAAAGGGCGTGACTGCCAGTGTTATCCAGCAGCCACGTTTGGTTAACAGACGAGGCATTTACGGTCTGATAATCAGCAAATCTTCAGTAGCGCCAGTCGCCCGCCATTGGGGAACATACATTGATTCCACCATCGGTTGCGGAACCTGATACGTTCCCGGCGTTACCGCCCGCGCCAGATACACCAGCGTTACCGGCTGATATTCATCTACAGCAACCGCCGCTACAAAGCGATCGTCCCGAAATTCAATATGCTTAATGTTCGCTTGTTGCATTTGATTGAGTAGGTTTTGCACTTCGCTGCCACTTTGCTCCAGGCTGGCGCTGCCATTAGCCAGGTTCTGGTTTTCCAGTTCCAGGCCCGCTGGCAGTAAATCAACGACCAAAGCATCCGGCACGCTGTCACTGGCTTTTACCTGCAACCAGACCAGCACCAGATCGCCGCTACGCAACGAGTCCAGAGACTTACTCTTACCGTCAGTACCAAGAATATGACGCTCAATTTGCAGCACATTGCTCGCAGGTTGTGGTGCGGATTGCGGATAACCGCTGGCATCCACACGCAGCCATAACGGCTGGTCGCCACGGTTGGTCACCTGCAACGCTGCCAGTTGATCGCTATCCAGATTGCTGTTTTGCGCTTTCTCGCCTGTCAACGGCTCGGCAGACAAAGACGTCTGCGCCTGCCATTTACCCGGTAAATCCTGAAGAGTACGGGCAGCCAGGAACAGCGCGTTACTTTCCTGGGTCGAGAGCCAACGTTCGCCAAATGCCTGCTGTGAAAGGGTGTTAATCAATGCCTGCTGTGCATCAGGCAGTAGCTTGTTCTCTTCAAGTAAAGAGAGCATCAGCGCGTTATCGCGCAGTGGGCTACCGTAATCGCCCAGCCATTTCCGTGCATCGTTACGCGACGTTTTCAGCGCCAGCGCAATCGCTTCTTCACCACGCGTCGCATCACCCATGGTTTTCAGCGCAACGCCAAGTTGCAGCAGCGGTAAACCAGAAGCCGCATCTGCACGACGCTCCCAGATTTCACGCAGCGCACCCAGCGGCGCTTTTTGTTGCCGTGCCAGCACCAGCGCTGTGTAAGACTGAACGGCAAACTTACTGGCTTTAAGATTATCAGCGTACGGAATCGACATCATGCCCGGATCTTGTAAATAGCGCAGCAGACGCTCGTTTCCACGATTAATGGCTTCTGTCGGCACGCTGTAACCCTGTTCACCAGCACGGGTCAGGAAATCCATCACGTAGGCGGTCAGCCAGTACTCTTCGTCACCGTTTTTATCCCACAGGGCAAAGCCGCCGTTATCACGTTGCATTTGCAGCAAACGCGAAATGCCAATATCGACTGCCGCACGGCGTTTATCATCGCTGTCACCTTTTATACCCAACGCCTGCAGTTGGGCTGCATTGGTATAAAGTGACGGAAACAGGCCGCTGGTGGTTTGCTCCAGGCAGCCGTAGGGATATGCTTTTAACTCTTTGATATAACGCGCGATGTTCAGCGGTGGCTTGCCGCTCAACAACAACTGCCCTTCCAGCGTAACAGGCGAGAAGTTTTGCAACCCATCAGCCGGGAGCGCCCATGTTTCACCAGGCTGTAATGCCGTACCGTAATTGACCGTTTGTGCCGGGAATGCCGGACGGACGCCGATTTTCCACTGCTTATGCTGATCGGCAACGGTTTCACCAGGTAACGCTAACCCGCTAATGGTGGCCTGAATTTCACCATCGCCAAACCCCGTCAGAGCACGCACCGGGATAAACAGCGTGGTTCGCACACCTGGCGCTAATTCAACAGGTGCGGGGGAATTACTCACCAGTTCAAGCAAGCCACTGGCGGTCAGAGCAACGTTAAGTTTTTGCGGTTTATCGGTAAGATTAGTGATGTCCAGCGTCAGACGTGAGGTGTCGCCGCTAGCCATAAAGCGCGGCATGTTCAGTTCCGCTATCACGGGTGCCGCAACAACCACTTTGCTTTCGTTGCTGCCGAAGTCATCGGCCGTCCATGCTTGCGCCATGACGCGCAATTCACCGTTAAAATCGCCAATCGGCAATGTAACCGTGCCTTCGCCCTGTTCGTTGAGCGTTACCGGCAGCGCCTGTTGCGCGACAATATTGACGTGATTTACTGGCGGTTTGCCACCGCGTTTCAGTTCATCACCATCGCCACCAAAGCGCAGTGCAGCCAGACGCCCCTGACCTTCAATAACCTGACCGTAAATATCGTAAATGTCTGCGCCATAGCGTTTCTGACCAAAGAACGCCTGCCACGGATCTGGCGTGACGTAGTCAGTAATATTCAGCACACCACTATCAACGGCAGACACCAGCACATTCACCTGTTTTGGCTTCTCGCCATTTTTAGTGCTGGCTTTAATTTTCACGGTTAATGGTTGATTGGGACGCATTTTTGATGGTGTTTCCAGCGCCAGATCGAGGCGACGGTTTTCATCACCAAGCGGCAAATGCAACACACCAACCGCGCGTTTTGGCGTCGCGGAGCGAGATTTATCGCCAGGACGCACCACCAGAGTACTCAAATAAAGATCATGACGATTCCAGGTTTTATCGACCGGAATCGTCAGATCCAGCCCTTGAGCCGGAACATCAATCTCTTGCCACCACAGCGGCCCTTCACTGGACTCGACCATCGCATAACCTTTACCCGCCGTTGGCGCGGCGATATGCAACTTAATGGTGTCGCCCGGGCGATAACTGGCCTTATCCAGTTTCAGCGTGACACGGTCCGGACGCACTGCGCCGCTACCGTCGCTATTATCCTGCCAGCTATATCCGGCCCAAAAACGCACGCTACTGACCGCTTCATTCGGCGCTTTGACTTCCAGACGATAAGCGCCCCACTCTACCGGAAAACTTACCTTGCCGGTTTCATCCGCTTTCAGATCCAGCGTTTGCTCATTTTCGATCAGATCTTTTTGATCGAACTGTGACTTCCAGCCTTCATCTTCCGACCAGTTCCAGTAGTAATCGCGACGTTCGCGAATCAGTCGCACCTGCAAGCCCGACACTGCTTTTTTCACGCCCTGCGCATCGCTATAAACGATATCAAAAACAGCGTTACTGTCTTCATCAACAATGGGCTGTTTTACCATGCTGTCAGTGCGATAATCGTAAACTGATTTTGAAGAGAACTGCGGACGGATCCCTGGCAGCACATCGGCAGGCCAGATAGCCTGCTCAGCGCGGCGCGTCACCGGGCGACCGCCCGATTCCAGCAAACTCCCCTGGAAAATAACCTGTAATGGGGAATGTACTTCCTTCCACTGGCTTTCAGTGGAAACTTCGCCGCGCCCTTTATCATCCAGCGTCAGTTGGACTTCATCCAGCGTGCGCGAAAGGTTTTCGGCAGCTATATCGCCGAATTCGAAACCAGGTAAGGCTGACACAGCTTCACGCAGCGGGCGCAGGAAAAGTTGCCCTTGTAAAGTATTACCATTAGCAGGTGCACCATACAGGTAGTACCCCACCACGGAGAATTTCACTTCATCTTTTGGCGTTAATGGCGTTTTCTCGCCGGTCAGATTCAACGCCATGCGCTCCGGCATAAAATCTTCGACGTGGAAATCCCACATCCGATACTGGTTATCCCCAGTGTTGGCTCGGATATGCCACATTCCAGTTGCCGCAGTGCTATCCAGCGGCCAGGTAAAGTGGTAGAGGCCATTTTCCGGCTGGCTAACAACACTACGCAGTACCTGCCCGTCAGGTTTAATCACGTCCAGTTTGATGGGTTGATCCGGCAGAGCTTTACCGTCTGCATCACGCAGTAAGCCGTTGAGGATTACCGTTTCGCCAGGGCGATAAAGATCGCGCGGACCAAACATAAAGAACTGTTTGCTGTAGCCTGGCGCGCCAGCAATGTTAAATTCCGCTAAGTCCAGTGCCGGAAGTTTTAAATCGAGCAGCGTTGTCTGACCGTCTTTACGCGCCAGCAGTAGCGCCGCGTTTTTATCATTTTCCAGCTGTACATGGCCTTGTGAATCACTGGTCGCTTGAGTCAGGGTCTGCCCTTTTTCATTTAATAGCGAGACTTCAATTCCTTGCTGGGCCGCGCCGTTTTCCAGGCTTTGAGTAAAGATATCCAGACGATTGTGATAACGGTGGGCCGATACGCCGATATCACTTAACGTAAATAGCGTAGCTGGATTACTGTAATCGTAATGTCCGGCCTGATTCATTACAGCCAGATACACGCCCGCCTGCTGAAGCGGCTTGATATCGCCGAGCGGCAACAATAATTTTTCGCGGGTGTTACGCGCAGGATTGAGATCAAAACGTCCGGTGTAGACCAGGTCCGCCATCTCCAACAGTTTGTCCGATTGCCAGTTCGCCAGTGAGTTACGATATTTCCACTGGCTAATGAAAGCTGGCAACGATTCCGGATTAACACGGAAGAAGTTAACATCGACATTGTTAACGTTGAGCGCCATTACTGGCAGTCCTTCCACGACTTTTCCGGGCAGCAGCGAACCACGGCTGGCAAAGCCGACGCTGGGTTGGATATCGCGGGTGGTGATGGTTTTTTCGTAATCTTTACTGAAGGTTGCGTTATTGAGTGCCTTAACTTCCTTGCCAATAGTGACGATCAAATCACGTTTCGGTTCGAGGTGGCGTAAACGCAGTTCTTTGAGATTATCTGACAACTCCCAGGCGCCATCCACTTTGCCGCTCTTTTTATCGACGACATGAATAACACGCGAGAAGTCCTGATCCGGGTCGAGGGGAACGGAGAAAGTCAGTACCAGCGTGGCTGCGCCATCGAGCTGTACCTCAGAGAGATCCAGCAATGTCAGTGCCTTACCCGCACTCTGTTGTGCCAGTTTTTGTCGCGCCGGCGAGGAGAGTTTCGCAGAAGTCGCATTTGTCGAAGATGACTCTTTAGCAACTTCAGAAGACGTATCTTTTTTCACTGCAGTTGGCGCGTTATCGTTGTTGTCGCACCCTGCCAGCGCCAGCATCAACATACAGGCGGCTAAGCGTAACTTTTTCATCTCTCATCCCTGCCACAATGGCCCGTTAGCAACGTCGAATGATTATTATGCGTGAGAAATGACGTTATGTAATTCAGTATCACACCCATACAATCCGAATTTTAGTGAGAATTGTGGCTCAGACAGCCAAATCAGCCTCTTTTGCTTGTCGCTTTTCGGCAAACATCCGACAATTTAACTTAACCCCGGCAAAAATGGAGATGCCTATGTCCACGACATGGTTTGTAGGAGCCGACTGGCTCGCCGAACATATTGATGACCCGGAAATTCAGATTATTGATGCTCGTATGGCGCCGCCCGGGCAGGAAGAGCGTAATGTTGCCCAGGAGTATCTGAACGGTCATATCCCCGGTGCAGTATTTTTCGATATCGAAGCTCTTTCTGATCATACATCCCCCCTTCCGCACATGCTGCCTCGCCCGGAAACGTTCGCCGTCGCGATGCGTGAACTGGGCGTTAATCAGGACAAGCATCTGATTGTCTATGATGAAGGAAACCTATTTTCTGCGCCGCGCGCGTGGTGGATGCTGCGCACTTTTGGTGTGGAGAAAGTGTCAATCCTTGGCGGTGGCTTAGCGGGCTGGCAACGTGATGATCTGCTGTTAGAAGAAGGCGCAGTGGAACTGCCGGAAGGTGAGTTTAACGTCGCGTTTACCCCGGAAGCCGTGGTGAAAGTGACCGATGTGTTATTGGCAAGTCATGAAAAAACGGCACAAATTATCGATGCCCGCCCGGCTGCGCGTTTTAACGCGGAAGTTGATGAACCTCGCGCAGGTTTACGTCGCGGACATATTCCCGGCGCGCTGAATGTCCCATGGACAGAACTGGTGCGCGAAGGCGAACTGAAAACGACCGATGAACTGGATGCGATATTTTTTGGTCGCGGCATCAGCTATGACAAACCGATTATCGTCAGCTGCGGCTCTGGTGTAACGGCAGCCGTGGTTTTGTTGGCACTCGCAACACTGGATGTGCCAAATGTGAAACTATACGACGGGGCGTGGAGTGAATGGGGCGCACGGGCCGATTTACCGGTTGAGCCATTGAAATAAGCTTTTTACAGGCAATAAAAAACCGCCGAATTTGGCGGTTTTTTATTGCTGGTCTGGTTCGCGGCCTTTCCAGCAGGTTGACTTGTGTTGCATGAACAACGCAGGCACCCCACAGTGGTGAAATCCTCTCTTTTATACCTGGCTATGTCAAGATAATAAACAGAGTAATTATTCAAGCGTGAGAGTATTATTCTTAACGGCCCTTTTCGCCGTCTCGCAAACGGGCGCTGGCTTCAGGAAAGGATGTTCCATGACCGTAAATACAGGCACCCCACAGTGCTTGCTATCGCGGCAATATCGCCAGTGGTGCTGTCGTGATGCGGTCTTCGCATGGACCGCACAATGAAGATACGGTGTTTTTGTATCGTACTTATTGTTTCTGGTGCGCTGTTTTCCGAAGTAAATAATAACCGGAGTCTCTTCGGTAACAATTTACTGGTGGTTAACAACCTTCAGAACAGCAGGTAAGCCCGAATGCCGCCCTTTGGGGCGGCATATTTTAGATTATCCGATTCTGTTTAAAGTCACGCAAAAAACCATCCCAGCGACGTTTATAGAATGGCGCAATATGTCCGGTAATAAAATAACCTGGCTTAGTAGTCCGAATTCAGACAAATATAAACAAAGCCCGCTTAATATTAAAAACACTAACTGGTAAAAGATATTACTTAAACGTGTAAATTCACTTTCTTTAAACAACAAAAAACCGCCAAAATCAGGCGGTTATTTGTTGCCGGTTTGGTTCGCGGCCTTTCCAGCAGGTTGTATTACCGTAGTAATGCAAGCGCGTCTCAGCGAAGACAATACTCGCCAGTAACTCTCTTTTTGTCAAGCAAAAGAGAGTTATTATTGTTCTGTTAGTGTATTATCCACTACGGCCCTTTCCGCCGTCTCGCAAGCGGGCGCTGGCTTCAGGAAAGGATGTTCCGCGACCGTTAGGGCAAGCGCGTCTCAGCGCTTGCTATCGCGGCAATATCGCCAGTGGTGCTGTCGTGATGCGGTCTTCGCATGGACCGCACAATGAAGATACGGTGCTTTTGTATCGTACTTATTGTTTCTGGTGCGCTGTTTTCCGAAGTAAATAATAACCGGAATCTCTCCGGTAACAATTTACTGGTGGTTAACAACCTTCAGAACAGCAGGTAAGCCCGAATGCCGCCCTTTGGGGCGGCATATTTTAGATTATCCGATTCTGTTTAAAGTCACGCAAAAAACCACCCCAGCGACGTTCATAGAATGGCGCAATATGTTCGGTAATAAAATGGCTAATTCCTTTTTCCCCTTTTTTCACCTGACAAATATCGATTGGTTCATCGCCAGGTAATGTATCGGTCGCTACACTTCCCGCTGCCTGAATAATTTCTTCGATATCGCCATCGGCTTCAATGCCAATAAGTAAATTAGGCTGTGCCTCTTTGCTCTCTTTAATTGAACAAATAAAAGCACGCTTCACTGGCTTAATGGTTTTAAATAAGGTGGTGAGTGAATCAATCATTTGTGCTGGCGGCTCTGCGACTTCCGATAATATCAGCGATTCACCGCCTTCCAGTACTTCCTGACTGCTCAGCGGATTCCCTTCTTCACCAATCAGCAAACTGATTTCACGCGGCATAAATTCTTTACCGGTTGGCAGTTTGGCGTTAAGGAAGAGCGTTTCGCCAAGGGTCATCTCAAACAATGTGCGAACGGGCATTACGACAAATGCCTGTTCGTCTTCAACCGCCTGTTGAAGTGCTTCTAACGAGGTGAAAAAAGGAATGACGCTGGTGCCGTCATCTTTTTCCCAGTGCTGTAAATCGAGCGCGCTATCTTCAACTACAGCCTCGCCCTGCGCCGCCGTACAAGGCACCCAGACAGTGGATTCCAGTAGAGTACGGAAAAAGGCCGGGCGGTGCGCCGGTTCGGTTGCTGCTTTTTCCAGCAGGTCTTCAAGTTCGTTTTTTGTTTCGGACATAAGAACCACAATTCATTCAACGTTCGGAGCGAAAATGCCTGATGCGCTACGCTTATCAGGCCTACAAGTGAGTCGCAATCTATTGAATTTTCGCAATTTTGTAGGCCAAATAAGACGTTTACGCCGTTAACAGATTGGCAATCGTGCGCACACCCAGCCCGGTCGCCCCCGCTGACCACTGTTCAACCGGCGCTTTACGGTAAGTCGCCGAACAGTCAATATGCAGCCAGCCTTGCTGATAGTTCTCAACAAAGTGCGACAGGAAGCCCGCCGCCGTACTTGCACCTGCCGGATAAGCAGCACTGCCCGTGTTGTTCAGTTCGGCAAAGTTAGACGGCAGCTGGTTGCGATGGAACTCCGCCAACGGCAGACGCCAGAACGGTTCGTTCTCCTGCGCGGCACTCGCCAGCAAGCGACCGGCAAGCGCATCGTCAAAACTGAACAGCGCGTGATAATCATTACCCAGCGCGGTTTTCGCCGCCCCGGTGAGGGTCGCCGCATCAATGATCAGTTCCGGTTTCTGCGCACTGGCATCAATCAGGCCATCGGCCAGCACCAGACGCCCTTCGGCATCAGTGTTCATCACTTCGACTTTTTTACCGTTGCGATAGGTGATGATATCGCCCAGTTTGAACGCGTTGCCGCTGATCAGGTTATCCGCACAGCAGAGGAACAACTTCACGCGCTTGTTCAGTCCGCGCGTAATGGCAAACGCCAGCGCCCCGGTAACCGTTGCCGCACCGCCCATATCAGACTTCATTGAGTCCATAAACGCGGTCTGTTTGATGCTGTAACCGCCGGAATCAAAGGTGATGCCTTTACCTACCAGGCACGCGTACACCGGCGCTTCTTTATCGCCAGTTGGGTTGTAATCCAGCGCCAGCAATACCGGAGAACGTTCTGAACCGCGTCCGACGGTGTGCAGCCCCATATAACCTTGCTCACGCAAATCTTCGCCTTTGGTGATCCGGTAAGTCACACGATCGCCTGCGACGTTGCTGATCAGATCAACAGCACGCTGTGCCAGTTGCGATGGCCCTAATTCTTCAGCAGGTGCATTGATGGTGTCACGCACCCAGTCGATGATCATCAGGCGGTTATCCAGTTCCTGACGCTGGGCATCGTCCAGATCCGGCCACTCCACTTTACGCGTCCCTTTCGGGGCTTTGTAACCTTGCCAGAATGCCCAACAGCGATCCGCATCCCAACCTTCACCGCTTAACTGAACATGCTTGATGCCCAAACCGTCAATCTTGCGCGCCGCACGCTGGATCAGCCCCAGATCGTCAGCCCCATTCAAATGCAGGGTAATGCCATCATTATTAATGCTGTAAGTCGCTTTTTCTCCCCAGCGCGCGTCGGCAGGTTGGGGAGAGAGGGTAATCTTCATCGCTTCTGTCACTTTAGTTATCCTTATTCGTTTAACAGCAAAACGGGCTACCCCCAGGCAGCCCGTTTATTCATTCGGCTTCGTCCAGCCAGACCAACAAAATCGCTTCGAGGATTTTCTCGTTGGATGCCTGCGGATCATCGTCGAAATCTTCCAGATCGCAAATCCACTGATGCATATCGGTGAATCGAACCGTTTTCGGATCAAGATCGGGATACGCATCGTACAGTGCTTCGCCAATTTCGCGGCTATCGGTCCACTTAAGTCCCATACTAACCTCTGTTAATGCTCACGCGCATGGTTGATAGTGTAACGCGGAATTTCGACCACTAAATCTTCGTCGGTAACGCGCGCCTGGCAGCTTAAACGGCTTTCCGGCTCCAACCCCCAGGCTTTGTCCAGCATGTCGTCTTCCTGCTCTGAGCTTTCCGGCAGCGAGTCAAAACCTTCACGAACGATGCAGTGGCAGGTGGTGCAAGCACAGGATTTTTCACAGGCGTGTTCAATCTCGATACCGTTACGCAGCGCAACGTCGAGAATGGTTTCACCGCTATTCGCTTCCAGAACAGCGCCATCAGGGCAGAGATCCTGATGAGGCAAAATAACAATCTTTGGCATATTAAACCTCGTCCACGGAATGGCCTTTCAGCGCACGACGAACCGACTGGTCCATGCGGCGAGCGGCGAAATCCTGGGTTTGTTTGTCTACGTTTTTAATCGCTTGTTCGATGGCGTCAACGTCATCGCCCTGCGCCACTTCACTCAGGTGAGCGGCAGCATCGTCAATGACCTGACGCTCTGCGGCGCTTAACAGCGCGGCATCAGCAGCCAGCGCGCCGTGCAGACTTTCCAGCACGCGCGCCGCCTCTACTTTTTGTTCAGCCAGCATACGGGCTTTTACGTCCTGCTCGGCATAGCTCATTGAGTCTTTGATCATCGAAGCAATTTCGCTGTCAGTTAGACCATAAGAAGGTTTGACCTGAATAGACGCCTCAACGCCGGTGGATTTCTCCATCGCCGTCACGCTCAAAAGACCGTCGGCATCGACCTGGAACGTTACGCGAATATGCGCGCCGCCAGCCGGTAACGCCGGAATACCACGCAGCGCAAAACGCGCCAGCGAGCGGCAGTCCTGCACCAGTTCACGCTCACCCTGCATTACATGGATAGACATTGCCGTCTGACCATCTTTAAAGGTGGTGAAATCCTGGGCGCGGGCCACCGGAATCGTGGTATTACGCGGGATCACTTTCTCCACCAGGCCGCCCATCGTTTCGAGGCCCAGCGACAACGGGATCACATCAAGCAGCAGCATTTCGCTGTCCGGCTTGTTACCCACCAGAATATCCGCCTGAATTGCTGCACCAATGGCGACGACTTTATCAGGATCGATGGAAGTCAGCGGCGGACGACCGAAAAATTCACCTACCCGTTCACGCACCAGTGGCACGCGGGTAGAACCGCCAACCATCACCACTTCCAGAACTTCATCAGCCTCAACGCCCGCGTCTTTCAGCGCGCGACGACAGGCCAGTAACGTCCGTTTAACCAGTGGCGCGATCAGTTCGTTGAATTGTTCACGGCTGATTTCGCCCTGCCAGCCCGCAACATTCACGGTCACAGAGTCCGCATCGCTCAGCGCGATTTTGGCCGCAATGGCGGCATCCAGCAGTTCACGCTGAACGCGATTATCACTACGGTCAGGAATGCCCGCCTGCTCGCGAATGTAATCCGCCAGCAGATGGTCGAAATCATCGCCGCCGAGCGCGGAATCACCGCCGGTCGCCAGCACTTCGAACACGCCACGACTTAAGCGCAGAATGGAAATATCAAACGTCCCGCCGCCGAGGTCATAAACGGCGATCACGCCTTCCTGACCGGAATCCAGCCCGTAAGCGATAGCCGCGGCGGTCGGTTCGTTAAGTAAGCGCAAGACGTGAAGGCCCGCCAGACGCGCGGCATCTTTGGTGCCCTGACGCTGGGCATCGTCAAAGTACGCCGGAACGGTGATAACTACACCATCCAGCTCGCCCGCCAGGGCTTCAGTTGCCCGCGCTGCCAGTGCTTTGAGGATGTCCGCAGAAACGCGCACCGGGTTCAGCAGTCCCGCCGCCGTTTCAATCATCGGCAGGCCGTTTTCACTGGCCTGGAATTGATAAGGCAGATGCGGATAGCGTTGCTGGATATCAGCCAGCGAGCGCCCCATCAGGCGTTTAACAGAACTAATGGTGTTGGAGGTGTCGAGCGCTGCGTTAGTACGCGCGTCATAACCCACCGAATGCCCTTGCTGTTGATAGTGAACAACAGACGGCAGCAGGTGACGGCCTTCATGGTCGGCTAACGTTTCGGCCTGACCGCTGCGCACTGTTGCCACCAGCGAGTTGGTTGTGCCCAGGTCAATACCGGCCGCCAGACGACGCTGATGCGGCGCAGCACTCAAACCAGGTTCACTAATTTGTAATAAGGCCATGTTTAGCTTCCAGAAATTAAAAATCGAGCAGTTTTTCTTCGAGTTGTTCGGCACTGCTTCGCAGTTTATCGAGAAAACGCAGCTTACGCACGGTATCCGCCGCCGCGTCCCACGTCTCGTTGTCTAACTGTTCAACCATCAACTGATGGCGGGTATCAAACATCTTTTTCACACGTTTGATAAAGCTTTCCAGCCGCGCTTCATCTTTCGCCTGTTCGATCTCGTCCAGTTCTTCGCGCAGTTCCAGCTGTTCCATCAGGAACGCGGTGTCGCGCACAGTATGCTGCTCGCTGGCGAGATCAAAACCGTGCAAAGAAAGCAAATATTCCGCGCGCATTAACGGATGACGCAGCGTTTGCCAGGCCTGGTTAATGGTCGCGGATTGCTGTACGGCGGCGAGTTGTTCCGCCTGGCTTCCGCTGGCGAATTTATCAGGATGATACTGACGTTGTAGATCCTGAAAACGCAGGCTCAGCGCCTGAGTATCGAGTTGATAACGGGCAGGCAAGCCAAAGAGGGTGAAGTAATCCATAACATTCTCAGGGCTGCGATCCGCCGCGATAACGGCGAATCAGGTAAAACAAACCCCACGCGCAGGCGACCACGGTGGGGTTATCGGTATGCGCATCAAACGTGGAAGCTTTCGCCGCAACCACACTCATCTTTAACGTTCGGGTTGGTGAATTTAAACCCTTCGTTCAGACCTTCTTTTACGAAGTCCAGCTGCGTACCGTCCAGAAATTGCAGGCTTTTGCCATCGACCACGACTTTCACGCCTTTGTCTTCAAACACGATGTCTTCCGGCGTCGGTTCGTCAACAAATTCCAGTACATAAGCCATACCTGAACATCCAGAGGTTCTCACGCCCAGACGCAGGCCAAACCCTTTGCCGCGGTTAGCCAGAAAGGTATTTACTCGCGCTGCTGCACTGTCGCTCAGTGTAATCGACATAACCAAACCTCAACTCTTATTTTGCTTCACGTTTGCTTTTATAGTCCGCAATGGCGGCTTTGATCGCGTCTTCTGCCAGAATAGAACAGTGAATTTTCACCGGCGGCAGTTCAAGTTCTTCAGCAATATCGGTGTTTTTGATCGCCTGTGCTTCGTCGAGAGACTTCCCTTTCACCCATTCGGTGACCAGGGAGCTGGAAGCGATAGCGGAACCGCAGCCGTAAGTTTTAAAACGCGCGTCTTCAATGATACCTTCATCGTTGACTTTAATCTGCAACTTCATCACGTCGCCACAGGCCGGTGCACCCACCATGCCGCTGCCGACGTTCTCGTCGTTGTTGTCAAAGGAACCCACGTTACGCGGATTCTCGTAATGGTCGATAACTTTTTCGCTGTAAGCCATTATAAATTCTCCTGATTCCGATACCGATTAATGATGAGCCCATTCGATGCTGTTCAGATCCACGCCCTGCTTGTACATTTCCCACAGCGGAGAAAGGTCACGCAGACGACCGATAGATTTACGAACTAACTCGATGGTGTAGTCGATCTCTTCTTCAGTAGTAAAACGACCTAAAGAGAAACGGATAGAGCTATGTGCCAGCTCGTCGTTCAGCCCCAGCGCGCGCAGCACGTAGGACGGTTCGAGGCTTGCTGACGTACAGGCGGAACCTGAAGAAACAGCAAGGTCTTTCAGCGCCATAATCAGCGACTCACCTTCAACGTAGTTGAAGCTGACGTTGAGAATGTTCGGCGCACCGTGTTCCAGGTCACCGTTCAGGTAAACTTCTTCGATATCTTTGATGCCGTTCCACAGACGGTTACGCAGGCCGCGCAGACGTTCCATCTCGGTCGCCATCTCTTCTTTTGCGATGCGATAGGCTTCGCCCATACCGACGATCTGGTGAACAGGCAGAGTGCCGGAACGCATACCGCGTTCGTGACCGCCACCGTGCATTTGCGCTTCGATGCGTACGCGCGGTTTACGACGCACATACAGCGCACCGATACCTTTCGGACCGTAGATTTTGTGGCCGGAGAAAGACATCAGGTCAACTTTCAACTGGCTCAGATCGATAGGCAGTTTTCCCACGCTCTGGGTTGCATCAACGTGATAGATAATGCCACGAGCACGGCACATTTCGCCGATAGCCGCGATATCCTGCACCACGCCGATTTCGTTATTCACGTGCATGATAGAAACGAGGATGGTGTCGTCACGCATCGCCGCTTCGAGTTCTTTCAGGTCGATAATGCCGTTACGCTGCGGTGCCAGATAGGTGACTTCGAAACCTTCGCGCTCCAGCTGACGGCAGGTATCCAGTACCGCTTTGTGTTCGGTTTTGCTGGTGATGATGTGCTTGCCTTTTTTCTGATAAAAGTTGGCCGCACCTTTGATCGCCAGGTTGTCAGATTCGGTTGCACCAGAGGTAAAGACGATTTCACGCGGGTCAGCGCCGACCAGATCGGCAATCTGATTACGGGCGATATCTACCGCTTCTTCAGCCTGCCAGCCGAAACGGTGAGAACGGGAGGCCGGGTTACCAAAGGTTCCGTCCATCGTCATAAACTGCATCATTTTCTCGGCAACACGCGGGTCCACCGGCGTGGTTGCGGAGTAGTCGAGATAAATCGGTAATTTCATTGCTCTATAAACTCCGTACATCACTCAATGCAAGGAATCAGGCTACCGGCTGGATGTACGACCGTGTTTACGGAGCGCGATACGCCCCGGCCTGATTCTGAATTCTTTTTATTAAGCGCGTAACTTAACGTCGATCGCGTCTTGTGTGCGGGTGCGTGGCGCGTCGTGAGTATGCTGACGACCAGACACATCCAACACTTCCTGGTTATTAACCAGTTCGCCTAAAGTAATGTTGTTGAGAAAACCGGTGAGACGGTCGCTCAAATCACGCCACAGCGCGTGGGTCAGGCATTTATCCCCGCCCTGGCAACCGCCTTTACCCTGACAACGGGTGGCATCTACAGATTCGTCAACGGCGCTAATCACTTCACCAACGGCGATGCTGCTGGCATCTTTGCCTAACAGATAACCACCGCCTGGTCCGCGTACGCTGGAAACCAGACCATTTTTACGCAGACGGGAAAAAAGTTGTTCCAGATAAGAAAGGGAAATTCCCTGTCGTTCGGAAATATCAGCCAACGGTACCGGGCCTGCTTCGGAGTTGAGCGCAACGTCAAGCATTGCGGTCACGGCATAGCGCCCTTTAGATGTCAGTCTCATGTCTTACTTCACCTCAAACTCGCCCCTGCCCGGGGTTTTTATTGTAAAAGTGGGGGTATTGCATAGCAGGGTCAAGTCTGACATTCCCGAGTAATTTGGTCAACTATTTACTTGACTGATTTAGTCAGGTATTTAACCTTCAGTGCCATTTTTTATCGTGCCGTTTGTACCTGTTGTCGGATGCGTCGTGAACGCCTTATCCGACCTGGGATTGCGTGCACTTCCAGGCCTGATAAGACGCGTTAAGCGTCGCATCAGGCAATCACTGTTATTCGGTCTTATTACCTTTATTCTGCTGTTCAATAGAAGCCAGAATCCCGCGCAGGATATTCAATTCCTGGCTTTCCGGGCGCGCACGGGTAAACAGACGACGCAGTTTATTCATCACCTGACCCGGATGGTTTTCACGGATAAAACCGGTTGCCAGCAACGTTTGTTCGAGATGACCATAAAAACGCTCCAGATCATCGACCAACGGATACGGCGTCTCTTCATGCTCAACCTGCTCGCCGTTTTCCTGAGTTGCCAGCCAGGCCATACGCACTTCATAGGCAATAACCTGAACCGCCATCGCCAGGTTCAGCGAGCTGTATTCCGGGTTAGCGGCAATCGCGACATGATAATGGCACTTCTGCAACTCTTCATTGGTCAGGCCGACACGTTCGCGACCAAAAACCAGCGCCACCGGGGTATTTGCCGCTTCAGCGACGCTTTTCAGACCGCATTCGCGCGGGTCGAGCATCGGCCACGGCAACGTGCGCGAACGTGCACTGGTGCCAACCACCAGGCTACAACCGGCTAACGCTTCGTCGAGCGTATCGACGATGTGAGCATTACCAATCACATCGCTGGCGCCTGCCGCCAGGGCAATCGCCTGGGAGTCGGGTTTCACCAGTGGATTAACCAGCCACAGATTAGTTAATCCCATTGTTTTCATGGCACGGGCAACAGAACCCATATTGCCGGTGTGTGACGTCTCCACCAGCACAATTCGAATATTTTGCAGCATTGTCTTTCTTCGTCTAAAGATTATTCGCGCATCTTAACATAAAACGAAGACAGATGCCGATCTCGCTGCTATACTCTGCGCCGTTTTCCCGTTCTTTAACATCCAGTGAGAGAAACCGATGCATCCGATGCTGAACATCGCCGTGCGCGCAGCGCGCAAGGCGGGTAATTTAATTGCCAAAAACTATGAAACCCCGGACGCTGTAGAGGCGAGCCAGAAAGGCAGTAACGATTTCGTGACCAACGTAGATAAAGCTGCCGAAGCGGTGATTATCGACACGATTCGTAAATCTTACCCACAGCACACCATCATCACCGAAGAAAGTGGTGAACTTGAAGGTACTGATCAGGATGTTCAATGGGTTATCGATCCACTGGATGGCACTACCAACTTTATCAAACGTCTGCCGCACTTCGCGGTATCTATCGCTGTTCGTATCAAAGGCCGCACCGAAGTTGCTGTGGTTTACGATCCTATGCGTAACGAACTGTTCACCGCGACTCGCGGTCAGGGCGCACAGCTGAACGGCTACCGTCTGCGCGGCAGCACCGCTCGCGATCTCGACGGTACTATTCTGGCGACCGGCTTCCCGTTCAAAGCAAAACAGTACGCCACCACCTACATCAACATCGTTGGCAAACTGTTCAACGAATGTGCAGACTTCCGTCGTACCGGTTCCGCGGCGCTGGATCTGGCTTACGTCGCTGCGGGTCGTGTTGACGGCTTCTTTGAAATCGGTCTGCGTCCGTGGGACTTCGCGGCAGGCGAGTTGCTGGTTCGTGAAGCGGGCGGTATCGTCAGCGACTTCATCGGTGGCCATAACTACATGCTGACCGGTAACATCGTTGCCGGTAACCCGCGCGTTGTTAAAGCCATGCTGGCGAACATGCGTGACGAGTTAAGCGACGCACTGAAGCGTTAATTTCTCTGGCGGGTGACGTTCCTCACCCGCCCTTGCCTTTCAGGCGCTATTCCGAAATACTTTCGCACCACTTTACTTTCCTGCGCCACTCTCCCACCATCCTTTCCCGATTAATGGATTACAAAGCAAGTCGTAAGGAAAGGTCATGGTTCTGCCAGCGAACAAACGCGTTCTCAAGATTCTGTTTATTCTTTTTATTTCTGCTTTCTGCGTTTATTTAGTGCCGCGCATCGCCATCAACTTCTTTTATTATCCCGACGACAAAATTTACGGTCCTGATCCATGGTCTGCTGAATCTGTTGAATTTACTGCTAAAGATGGCACACGGCTACAAGGCTGGTTTATCCCCTCTTCCACTGGTCCCGCCGAAAACGCTATTGCTACCGTAATTCATGCTCATGGCAATGCCGGGAATATGTCCGCCCACTGGCCGCTGGTCAGTTGGTTACCAGAACATAATTTCAATGTTTTTATGTTTGATTATCGCGGGTTTGGTAAATCTAAAGGTACTCCATCACAAGCCGGATTACTGGACGATACGCAAAGTGCCATCAACGT
This sequence comes from Escherichia sp. E4736, assembly GCF_005781225.1. NCBI lineage: Bacteria > Pseudomonadati > Pseudomonadota > Gammaproteobacteria > Enterobacterales > Enterobacteriaceae > Escherichia > Escherichia sp. E4736. Next base: position 46,843 of record NZ_VATT01000012.1, read on the forward strand.
GGTGCGCCATCGTAGCGATGTAAACCCCAAGCGGCTGGTGCTGTTCGGGCAGAGTATTGGCGGGGCGAATATTCTTGACGTTATTGGGTTAGGAGATCGCGAGGGCATACGTGCGGTGATCCTCGACTCCACATTTGCCTCTTATTCGACCATCGCTAACCAGATGATACCCGGCAGTGGCTACTTACTTGATGAGAGTTACAGCGGCGAAAATTACATCGCCAGCGTCAGCCCGATCCCGCTTTTACTGATTCACGGCAAAGCTGATCATGTTATTCCATGGCAGCATAGCGAGAAATTATTTGCCCTGGCGAAAGAGCCAAAACGCCTGATTTTGATCCCCGATGGCGAACATCTTGATGCCTTTTCCGATCGTCACGGAGACGTTTATCGCGAGCAAATGGTGGACTTTATCCTTAGCGCATTGAATCCACAGAATTAACCTTATGGTCGAAACCAGATAAAACAGCAAGAAATCACCTTAAGGGATGGCATTAAACTGCCAGAAAGTGTTTATATCGATAAAAATTCTGTGATGTTTGTCATCATTTCTGATTAATAGCATTCCATTCACCGTATCCCTAAGCAAACTTTAGCTATTCTTATAAATTATGCTTATGGGAGATCTACAGATGATACCTACACTTGCCCCACCATCTGTACTTTCAGCTCCCCAGCGCCGTTGCCAGGTATTGCTGACGCTGTTCCAGCCGGGGTTGAGCGCCACCACGGCAACTTTCAGCGAGATTAATGGTGTGAATGATGAAATGGTGGGTCGCGATATCAGCGAAACAGGACGGGAGATCCAGCGCTATCATCAACTCACCATTACAACTGGATATGACGGGAGCTACCGGATTGAAGGTACAATACTTAATCAACGCTTATGTTTATTTCATTGGCTACGACGCGCTTTTCGCCTTTGTCCGTCATTTATCAGCAGCCATTTTACGCCCGCGTTAAAGGGGGAGCTAAAGCGTCGGGGGATTGCTCGTAATTTTTATGACGACACCAATCTACTGGCGTTAGTTAATCTCTGCTCGCGAAGGCTGCAAAAACGCTTTGACGCGCGTGATGTTCATTTCCTGTGTTTGTATCTGCAATATTGCTTATTGCAACACCATGCCGGAATCTCGCCCCTGTTTAACCCGCTGCAACGCCACTGGTTGGAATCTTGCATTGAATTTCAGGTTGCACAGGAAATTGGCCGCCACTGGCAACGGCGGGCGCGTCAACCTGTTCCCCCAGCTGAACCGCTATTTATGGCATTACTTTTTTCCATGTTGCGGGTTCCCGATCCACTGCGAGACACCCATCAGCATGGCAAACAGTTGCGCCAGTCAATTAACCGTCTGGTACAGCATTTTCGGCAGTTGAGTAACGTCCGTTTCTATGATGAACAGGGGTTGTGCTATCAGCTTTATACTCACCTGGCCCAGGCGTTAAACCGCTGTTTGTTTTCTATTGGCATTGATAACACTTTACCGGAAGAGTTCCGTCGACTTTATCCACGACTCGTGCACACCACCCGTGAAGCGCTGGTCGGGTTTGAAAATGAGTACAATGTCAGTCTTTCCGATGAAGAAAGTTGTCTGGTGGCAGTGATTTTCGGTGCATGGCTGATGCAGGCAAATGAAATTCACGAAAAGCAGATTATTTTGCTGACGGGCAATGACAGCGAACGAGAAGCGAATATTGAGCTGCAATTGCGTGAGCTAACGATACTGCCGCTCAATATTAAACACATGTCTGTGAAGACATTTTTGCAGATTGGCGCGCCGCGCAATGCCGCACTTATTATTGCGCCTTATACCATGCCGCTACCGCTTTTTTCACCACCGCTGATTTATACGGATCTGACCCTGACGGCACATCAACAGGAACAGATCCGCAAAATATTTGAATCAGCATGAGGGAACGACTTTCGGGCGCAAAAACATTGCCGGAAACGCCACCAATGCCATCACCCAGAACACGCCATGCCCCAGATATTGATACAGAAAACCGGCGAAGACGGTCATGATGGCGATACTGCCGCCCATCGCGACGGCAGAATAAACTGCCTGCAAGCGGATAACCTCACTTCCCTGACGAGCGGCAATGTAGCGCATAGCGGCCAGATGGCACACGGTAAAGGTGCCGCAATGCAGAACTTGCACCATAATCAACCACGGCAACTCAGTGGTTGCCCCCATAATGCCCCAACGTACTACCCCGCATACCGCCGAGATCAGCAACATATCACGGGCGCTACAACGGCGGAAAAGCTTATTACTCAGCGCAAAGATAATGACTTCCGCCACCACGCCCAGCGACCACAAATAGCCCACCGCCGAGGCCGAGTAGCCAGCTGCCTGCCAGTAAATGGCGCTAAAACCGTAATAGGCCGCATGCGCCCCCTGCAATAAACAAACGCAGGCCAGAAAACGCCAGTTCTGGCGGACCAGCGCCAACCACGCTGGCCACCCCGTGCTCTCCTGTTGACGGCTGGCCCCTTGTGGCTGAATCGTCGGACGGATAAGAAAGCCGAGCAGCATGGATGCCACGCCCAACGTCAGCAATGCCAGAATAACCCGATAATCGAATACGCTGACCAGTTTCCCCGTTAGCGCCGAGCCAATGACAAACGCCACCGAGCCCCAAAGTCGCACTTTGCCATAATCAAGCGGGAACTGCTTTTGCCAGGTATTCGCCAGCGCATCGGTCAACGGCACCAGCGGTGAGAAAAAGAGGTTAAAACCAACCATCACCACCATCAACCACGCCACATGCGCACCCGCCCAGAAGGCGATGGCAAAGAGTAGCGTCAGCAACGCCAGCACACGCAGCGCAGAAATCAGGCGAGAAGGATCGCTGACGCGAGGCGAAATTATCAAACTACCGAGAAAACGGGCAACCAGCCCGGCCCCCAACAACAGGCCGATGGTTTCTGGCGTTAAGCCAATCCCCTTAAGCCAGACGCTCCAGAAAGGTAGAAAAATACCGTAGCTAAAAAAGTATGTGAAATAACCGAGCGCCAACCAGCGCGTGGATTGCAAAACCATGAGTCCCTCCCGTCAGGAGGCGTTAGTCTGGAGTTAATCGAATGTTGGTGCAAGTTGAAAAATAAGAAAATTCGAGTCTGCTTCCAGTACACAGAGCTGGAAAAAATATCGTTAATACCGCTAACAAAATGTCACCTAAAGAAAATGTGCTGGATATTGACCTGGATAATTACCAAATTTCTCATCCGCTGGGGCGTGGCGAGGTGCAAGAGTGTGTATTACGTTTAAATCACATTATCTTGCAAAGGGATTGGTTATGAACTCACTACGTTATTTTGATTTTGGTGCTGCCCGCCCCGTTTTGTTATTAATTGCCCGTATCGCCGTCATCTTAATTTTCATTATTTTTGGTTTTCCCAAAATGATGGGCTTTGACGGAACGGTACAGTATATGGCCTCGCTGGGCGCACCGATGCCGATGCTGGCGGCAGTTATTGCGGTGATTATGGAAGTACCCGCCGCGATATTAATCATACTTGGCTTTTTCACCCGTCCGCTGGCGGTGCTGTTTATTTTCTACACGCTGGGAACTGCGGTGATTGGTCATCATTACTGGGATATGACTGGCGATGCGGTTGGGCCAAATATGATTAATTTCTGGAAGAATATCAGCATTGCTGGCGCATTCCTGCTGCTGGCAATTACCGGGCCGGGGGCAATTTCTCTCGATCGGCGTTAGGAAAGATGCCGGATGCGGCGTGAACGCCTTATCCGGCCGACCGCTCCAACACCAATTGTAGGCCTGATAAGACGCGGCAAGCGTCGCATCAGGCATAGTGCGCCGAGTGCTACAAAATCGAAATTACCCTGTAGGCCTGTGCATCCGGCATTTTATAAATTACAGCCACTCTACCCGCAACGACATCTCTGAGGTTGTTGATTCACCCGGCGCAAGCGCAATGAGGTCACCACCTTCCGGGCGATGATGGTCATCCGGCGCATGACTCATCGGCTCCAGACAGAAGAAATCAAACGCATACCCTTTATCAAACGCGGGATCGGAGACAAAGATGAAATAGCACGGCGCAGGCGGCGTCGTTTCCATGATGACGGCGTAACCCTCCTGCGGCTGCTCGATGCGGGCCTGACCATTCCATCCGGCAAAACCATTGTTCACCCACTGGCGCGGCAACGGCGCAAGCTGGTTGAAATCCAGTTCTGGCGGTAACTGCTCGCAAAACTCGCCCGCCAACCACTGCTCCCGCTCCAGCCAGTAACCATTCGCCTGTGCCTGAATCCGCGTTTTCGACGACAACGGAAAATAAGGATGCCAGCCAGTACCAAATGGCAGCGTCTCAGTGCCTTCATTGGTGACAGAGAGCGTGACCGTCAGTGAATCCGCCGTTAAATGAAATGCCTGGCTTACACGATAATGATAAACGCCACAGTGATGTTCATACGCCAGACGCAAACTATCATCGCTGCGCGAGACACATTGCCACTGCCCCAACCAGCCATCGCCGTGTAGATAGTGCGCATCCCACTCAACATTCGGTTGCAGTTGATACTCTCGCTCCTGCCAGACAAATCGGTTACCACTCACCCGGTTTGCAAATGGCACCAGCGGAAAACAAGAGGCATCGGTTGCCACACCGCTTTTTTTACCAGGACGTAGCAGCGGCGTCGTATCGCGCCAGAAGCCTTCGATTACGCCGCCCTGGTCAGAAACGTCCAGCTTTAGCGGCCCGTGAGATAAGGTATAGATGGTCATCCGCTAACTCCTTAATCCGGGAAGTTAATCACAACTTTCCCGCACTTGCCGCTCGCCATCAGTGCGTAGGCATCTCCCGCCTGTTCCAGAGAGAAGCGGTGGGTAATGGCGTTACGTGGCCATAGTTTCCAGTCGGTCAGATCGTGAGCGCATTTTTCCATATGGAACAGACTGGTTACCCAGGAGCCAATAATCCGCCGTTGATGGTGCATCAGATCGGCGCTGACTTCGAACTCCACTTTTCCGGTTTCACCAATGTAAACCACGCGCCCCCAGTCGGCGGTGGATTGCAATGCCAGCAAGCGCCCCGCAGCATTACCGGAACAATCGAGCGCAACATCCGCGCCGCCGTGAGTGAGTTCAGCGATTATCTGCGGCAGACCTTCGGTCGTCGCTAAATAACCGTGATCCATCACCCCTAACTGCTTCGCCATCGCCAGACGTTCCGGCAACATATCAACGCCGATGATCCGTTTTGCACCGCGACCTTTCGCCAGCATCATCGCCATCATGCCGACCGGTCCCAGACCGACCACCAGCACGTTATCGCTGCCGGAGACTTCGCCGCGCAAAATCCCTTCATAGGCCGTGCCAACGCCGCAACTGATAAACGCACCATCTTCGTAACTCAGTGCATCCGGCAGGAGGATCAGATCTTTTTCTTCCGCCAGCAGATATTCGGCATGACCACCGTCACGCTGCCAGCCGTAAGCCGCTTTTCCTTTGCCAGTACAAGAGATAGGAAAGCCGCGGCGGCAGTTCGGGCAAAAACCACAGCCAGAAATGTGATACACCAGCACGCGATCACCCTCTTTAAAATGGCGACAGCCTTGCCCCATCGCCACAATTTGCCCGCACGGCTCATGACCGTTGATAAAGCCCTGGTATAACGGTTTATCGGGCGCCGCCGCCGTGGCGCGGTGTTGATGGTAGATATAGTGGACATCGCTTCCGCAAATCCCGGAGGATTTCATTTTGATCAGCACCTGGTTAATCCCCGGCGTCGGCACCGCAACTTCCCGCAGATCGACGGTCGAATTTCCTGGTAAATAAGCTGCCAGCATCGTTTTCATAAATCCCTCATTAACAATACGATTAATTTTCATCCCTGCCGCACCCGCGCCAGGGGCGTTAAGGTTTAGCGTTTCGCTTTATTGCTTCGCTGGGTCAGCAAGATATTCGCCAGGACTGCCACCACGATGATGACGCCGCGTACCACCTGCTGGAAAAAAGAGTTAATCCCGAGCAATACCAGACCGTTACCGATTAGCGTAATCACCAGCACACCAAGCAATGTACCGAACAGGGAACCGCGACCGCCGGAAAGTGCCGTACCGCCGACCACGACCGCGGCGATGACGTCAAACTCCAGACCGTTTGCGGCACCTGCGTTACCAGAACCAAGACGCGCCGCCAACAAAATGCCGGTCACCGCCGCTAATAATCCCGAAAGGGTAAAGATAAGAATGCGCACCCGACGAACGTTGATGCCGCACAACTGCGCCGCCGTAGCATTACCGCCAACGGCAAAAACCGAGCGCCCGAAGGCGGTTTTGCGGCTGATGAACACAAACAGCGCAAACAACACCATCATGATCAGCGCGGATACCGGCACTCCGAGAAATTGTCCACCCAGCCAGTCCAGTACCTCGTTTTCGTCAATCGGCACTGGCAGGGCGTTAGTCATAAACAGCCCCATTCCGCGCAGGGCGCTCCACAGCCCCAACGTGGCAACGAAACTTGGTACGTTAAACACACCGCGCAGCACCCCGGCCAGCGTTCCCATCAGCGCGCCTAACAGCAACACCAGCAGACAAGCAATCGCCAGCGGAACGTCAAATTGCAGCAAAAATGCCAGGCACACCGAGACAAAAGCCACCATCGGCCCAACGCTGACATCAATTTCCCCGGAGATAATAATCAGCGTCATCGCCCAGGCGGCGATCCCAATGGTAGCGGCATCGCGCAGCACGTTCATTTGGTTATTCAATGAGATAAAGCCAGGCGCGTTCAGGGAGAAGACCAGATACAAAATGGCAATCACCACCAGCAAACCGATCTCATTAATATGGCGACTGACAAATTGTTTGAGCGAGACGCTCTTGCCTTGCGGCAATGGTAATGACGAAGCAGACATCTTCAGGTTCCTCGGTAAAATTCATCAGTGCACAGACAGAATGGCGGACATCAGCTCATCCACATTGACTGGAGAGTGAAACTCCTGCGAGAACGTACCGTGCTGTAACAACAGAATGCGGTCGCACACCAGCGGTAACTCCTCCACTTCACTGGAGATAAACACCACGCTTTTTCCTTCGGCAGCCAGCTCGCGGACAATACGGTAAATCTGCTGTTTGGCTTCGATATCGACGCCGCGCGTTGGCTCGTCGAGCAACAAAATCTGGCTGGCGGCATAGACCCAACGACCGATCACCACTTTTTGCTGATTACCGCCAGAAAGCGTGCCGATGGGTGTTTCGCTACTGGCAGCCTTAACCGTCATCCGCTGCATCACCTCTTCGGTCAGGCGGCGGATGGTGGACCATTGCAGTACGCCGTTGGCGCTGATTTTTTGCCGATTGGTCAGCACTGTATTTTCGTCAACGCCCAGCCAGGGAATGATCCCCGCTTCTTTGCGGTTTTCTGGCGTATAGCCAATGCCGCGTTTCAGCATGTCGCCGTAATCAGGGCACGTGATTTTCTTGCCGTTGATAACAATTTCGCCCTGTTCATACGCTTCCAGCCCAACTATCGCTTTCAGCAATTCACTGCGCCCTGCCCCCAGCAGGCCAGCAATGCCGAGCACTTCGCCACGACGCAGTGAAAAACTGATCTCCGTAAGTTTTGGTCTGTGGCGTAACGCGCGAACTTCCAGTACGGTCTGGTCCGCAATCTCCTGAGCTGCAACCGGTGCAATATCAACGTGATCGCGCCCAAGCATCAACGACACAATATGGCGAGTTGAGGTGTTTTCGAGCATCACATCGCCCGCCACCTGCCCGTCGCGCATGACGGTGGCACAGGAAGCGATACGGCGGATTTCCTCCATCCTGTGGCTGACGTAAATCACCGCCACGCCCAGTGCCGACATTTTTTTCACGGCGCTGATCACCAGTTCAACTTCCGCACTGGCAAGCGAGCTGGTGGGTTCATCAAGGATGACCACGCGCGGCTCGCCCTTCATCACCCGCGCAATTTCCACCAGTTGCTTTTGCGCCGGGCTTAGCGTTGAAACAAGTTGTTCAGGGCTAACGTCAACGCCCAGCGCCTGTAAGCAACGTTGGGCATCCTGCGCCATTTGCGGGTAATCAATCATGCCGTTGCGGCGAGGCCATTGACCAAGGCAGAGGTTTTCTGCCACCGTCAGCCCTTCCACCAGACTTAATTCCTGATAAACCGCGCGTACCCCCAGTTCAGCGGCACGGCGAGTCAGCGTAGCTTCGTCGCCTTCCAGTCGCGTCTCGCCAATCCAGATATCACCGCTATCCGGACGTTCGCTACCGGTAAGCATTCGAATGAGGGTCGATTTTCCCGCACCGTTTTTGCCTAACAGCGCGCGAACTTCGCCTTTATTGAGCGTGAAGTTAACGTTATCCAGCGCAACGACGCCGGGGTAACGCTTATTTCCTGCCACCACTTTTGCTACCGGGACTGCCTCTGTTGCCGTGAACATAGGGACCTCTGCGAATCAGCTATTAGGGCAGACCATCAACGTGCGTTGCCAGCCACTGTTTACCGTCTTCAGTTTTGGTATAGAGATCGATTGGCACCTGAATCACTTTTTCACCGTCGGCTTGTTTATTGATAACCTTCAATGTTTGCGCGAAAACAGCATTGCCCATTTTCTTACCGGAAATATCCACTACCGCTTTCAGCACCTGGTTGTTTTCCAGCTCCTGAGCAATTTCAGTGGTCATGTCCGAACCGAAAACGGCAATTTTTCCGGCCTGATTTTGATTGCGTACTGCTTTTACCGCACCGAGTGTCGCTCCGCCCGATTCCCCCATAATGGCGTTGAGATCTGGCGTGGAGATAATCAGTTTTTCACCGACAGAAATCGCTTTATCTAAAACAGTCCCTTCCTGATTAGCGACAATTTGCGCGCCGGGAACGCGGGCTTTTAATACTTCTTCAAACCCTTTACGTCGTTGCACACAAACTTCAAAGGCTTCGCAATTGATGACGGCAATTTTCGGCTGGTCAATTTTGTTGGCAATAAAATAATCGGCGGCAGCGTTACCCAGTTTTTTACCAAATTCCAGCGGGTCACCAACCAGGTATGCCGAGACATATTTATCGACACCCTTTTGATTAATACAGGTGTTGTAGCAAATCACCGGAATACCCGCTTCACTGGCGCGACGAACGGTACGGCTACTACCATTTTCAGACACTGCCGATAAAATAATGGCATCGACATTACGCGCCACGAGGGTATCTACAAAAGTACTTTCTTTCGAAATATCGCCCTGGGCGTTAGTTTCAATTAACTGTACCTGTACTGAAGAATCTTTTGCCGCATCCTGAACGCCCTGACGCACTCCAGCGTAATATCCCTGGGTATCAAGGTATATTGCGCCAATGGTCATTTCTTTATCCGCAGCGTTGGCAAATAGTGCGCTACCTAATAGCGTAGCCATTAATAATAGATTACGGGTTGTTCTCATTTTTTTAGGCATAGTGCCTCCTGTAGGGTTTTTATTTACAACGGCTTATTTTAATTATTTGAGCGTGAGCGGCAGCGCGTGCCGCTCAAATATTACAGTTAATAGGGTTTAGTGAACGCGGTTAAAAATAAAAGGCATCACGGTGGTGAATAATGCCGCTTTCGGCCAGGCCGGATTAATCGCAGTCAATTCAGCGCGAGCAGATTCGTATTGCGCAATCTCCCCTAGTCCCGCGGCCGCCAGCATCGCCACCATCAGGCATTTTTCTTTATGCTGCTGTTGTAAATCGCCATACAGCGACAGCAAGTCAGGTTGCGAGACGGCAAAGAAATCCGCCTCGATACTGGTTTTCGCCATCTCTTGCGCCCACTGTTTCATTTCACTAAACAGTTGCTGTGCGGTTTGTTGTTCGCCCAGCAGTCGCAGCGCCATTCCTTGCCAGAAGAGATAATCAACCGGCTGATCGTTGTAATAACTGTGGATGTTAATGGTACGATCGCCGGTCGCCGCCAGACGTAAACAACGCGTCGCTTCAGTTTCATCGCCCTGAGCTTTGGCACATATCGCCTGCCAGAACCAGATGTCGTTGTCAGTTTGCCCCGGTAAACGGCCTTCGCTTAAATTCTCCGGATAGTGCAGCGCGGCATGAAGCAGTTCGCTGGCCTGCTGCGGTTGTCTGGCATCAAGGTGTTGCCAGGCGCGTAACATTTGGTTAAGGATAAACTGACTGGTGACCTTCCCTTCCCCGCCTTCCCACGGGTGGAATTTTCGCGTGGCGAGAATATCCGCCGCTTTGTCGGCCTGACCTGTGAGATGCCACAAATTGAGCAGTTCTGCGGTCATGTCGTCGCGTTTCAGAGCAATTTCCAGATTATTTTCCAGACGTGCCAGTCGTTTCTCCGGTGTGGCTCCGCTTAACTTATCCAGCAAATCCCGTTCGAAAAGCAGACGTGCATCCTGCGGCGCAAGCTGATAAGCATTATCAAGATAACGCGCGGCCAGCTCATAATCGTGTTGCTTATTCCACGCATGGATCGCTAACCCACGCCAGCCGTCGGCAAACTCCGGTGACATCTCTACGCAACGCAGCCATAAAGTAATGGCTTTGTTGTAGCTACGCTTGTTGTAATAGAAGCAGGCCAGTAAATGACGGGCAAACCAGCACTCTTCAATACTCTCCAGCGCCGCCACTTCTTCCAGCGTATTCGGGAAACGGACAAACTGTGGGAAGACATCAATGGCTTTTGCGACCAGTTCGCCGCGTTCGGCTTTCGGCAGCAAGCTGGCTTGCAGGTAAAGCGGAAGCGTGCGCTGGCAGTCCAGTACGTTCAGCATCTCTGCCGCCAGGGCGGGCATTCCCCAGTTAATCAGTTGCCCGGCGGTCATCAGGGCGTTAACGTCGCGTCCCTGACACAGACCGCGCCACTGCGCGAGGGCTGATTCGCTACGACCATCGAACCAGTTCAGCCACCACAGAGTGGCGTTCAGCGGATAATCACGCAGCAGTTTCTCGCGCTGCAAACGCGCGTTGTCCTGACGACCACTTAACACCAGCAGCAGGTTATGCAGGCAAAGCACTTCCTGATTGGTTGGGCAGGCGCGAAGACTTTGTTGGCAAAAATCCAGACCCGCGTCGAAGTTACCATTGCGCGCCGCCAGCCGTGCCAGACCATAATAGCCGCCCGCTTTACTATTGCCGCTCCAGACCGCACGCCAGAAATCCTCTTCGGCCTGTTGATATTGTCCCTGACGTTCATAAGCACTGGCGCGAATCAAACTTGCCTGTCCACACTGCGGGTTTTTGTTCAGCGCATGTGCGCGTTTCAGCGCCTGACTGGCATACGCCACCGCTTGCGGGAAATCTGCGCGGTTATATTCCAGCATCGCCAGCGCCAGGTTACAGCGATAATCCAGCGGGTCCAGCGCCACGCCGCGCAGGTAGTAATCGAACGGTGAACGACTGGCGTGATGATATTGCTCCAGATGCTGACCGATAAACCAGGCTTCATCTGTACTGGCAATGTCTTGTGCAGCCAGTGGCGCTTTGGCAACGTCCGGCAACGGCAACTCTTGCGGCTGATGTTCCTGATAACTCAGTACAATATTGCCGTCAGCATCGGAAAGTTCGATGGTCAGTCTGTCAGGATTGATACCGTGCAACACGCCCTGGATGGCGGTCGCTGGTGTCAGGGCCACGGCATCATCGAGCAACGCGTTGCATTTGCCGATTTCGCGGATCGCCAGACGATATCCACTCAACGGGGAGATGGCATACAGCCCCCACTCAATCCCCCGCTCGCTACGCTGGAGTTTTATCACCGCATCGCGGGAGGCATTTTGCACCATACCCAGAGAATGATAAGGCAGGAAATACTGCTCGAAACGCTTCTCTTCGTAAGCATCAAGCCAGGTAAAATCGGGCTGGTTATCGGCAAAAATACCGGTCATCAGCTCGATATACGGACCGTTATTGTCGGTCAGACTCTTATCCCACGCCTGGCCAAATTCACTGTGTCCCCAGCTCCACTGTTTTTTACCTGGCGCAATATGGTGGTTGGCAACGTGCAGCAAACCGCCATCTTCATCGTGACACCACGCGCCGACAAAATCGTACTGCGATTTTTCAGCCATATACGAAGTCGGCACTGGCACATTTTTATAGCGAGAAATGTCCACTCCGGCGGAGTAGTCCACTTTGTAGTAGGTGCCGGTGGCGATGGGGAAAGCTGAAACAGCCCGTTTGCCGTGATCAAACACCGCAGTCACATCCGGCGGGAAAACGCTCTGATGCCCTTCACCACCTTTCACTGCCGGGTTGGCCCACCACAAGAAATGACGCGGCGTGGCGTTGCCGTTATAGACGCGGCTGGCGATTTCCAGCGCTGCCCGGTCAGGGCGCAGTGTGAAACCAGTCATCACTTGTAAACCGTGCATCGGCTCCGTTTCGCCGACCCACACCGTCTGTGCGCCGTCGTCATGGGCTTCGATGGTGAAATCAACGGGCATAAAGGTGGTCGGGCGATGGTGTTGTGGCCAGTTAAACTCAATCCCGCCCGAAATCCACGGCCCCAGCAGCCCCACCAGCGCCGGCTTAATGACTTCATTGTGATAGACAAAATCTCGCTGTTTCACTTTATCCCATGCGCGATGCACGCGACCGCCCAGTTCCGGCAGGATCATCACTTTGATGTAGTCGTTTTCCAGCCACACCGCCTGCCAGGATTTCAGGGTTTTCTGCTCGCTCAGCGTATCGGTCACGCCATAGGGATAAACCGCGCCGGACGATCCCTGATAAACGCGATTTTCCAGGAACATGGGATGTATATCCTGCGGCCCGGTTTCATAGGTCGGGATCTCAACGCGCTCTTGCCACACTTTTACTGGGGTCATGGTGCCCTCAATATTAACAAGACATACTGAATTAAAAGATTTGTGGCAGTGTATTGAACAATCTGGCAATGTTTTCGCGGAATAATCACGCAATTAACTAAACAAGGTTTAGTGAAGATGAGAGCCTGCATTAACAATCAACAGATCCGCCACCATAACAAATGCGTGATTCTGGGACTGCTGTACCGGCAAAAGCGCGCCAATAAATCAACGCTGGCCCGGCTGGCGCAAATTTCGATTCCGGCGGTCAGTAATATTTTGCAGGAACTGGAAAGCGAAAAACGGGTGGTGAATATCGACGATGAAAGCCAGACGCGCGGGCATAGTAGCGGTACATGGCTGATTGCGCCGGAAGGTGACTGGACGCTGTGCCTGAACGTGACGCCCACCAGCATTGAGTGCCAGGTCGCTAACGCTTGTTTAAGTCCGAAAGGCGAATTTGAATATTTTCAGATTGATGCACCGACACCGCAGGCACTGCTGTCCGAAATCGAAAAATGCTGGCATCGTCATCGCAAACTGTGGCCGGGCCGCACCATCAACCTGGCGCTGGCAATTCACGGTCAGGTTGATCCGGTAACTGGTGTATCGCAAACCATGCCGCAAGCACCGTGGACCACGCCAGTTGAGGTGAAGTATCTGCTGGAAGAGAAGCTGGGCATTCGGGTGATGGTCGATAATGACTGCGTGATGCTGGCGCTGGCGGAGAAATGGCAAAATAATTCGCAGGGACGGGATTTCTGCGTGATCAACGTTGATTACGGCATTGGCTCGTCGTTCGTGATTAACGAGCAAATTTATCGCGGTAGTTTGTATGGTAGCGGGCAGATTGGTCACACCATTGTTAATCCGGATGGCGTCGCCTGCGACTGTGGACGTTATGGCTGCCTGGAAACCGTCGCCTCGTTAAGCGCATTAAAAAAACAGGCGCGAGTATGGCTAAAATCACAACCTGGCAATACTCAACTTGATCCAGAAAAACTGACTACAGCGCAATTAATCGCTGCCTGGCAGAGTGAAGAACCGTGGGTCACCAGCTGGGTTGACCGCAGTGCCAACGCCATTGGTTTGAGTCTGTATAACTTCCTCAACATCCTAAATATTAATCAGATTTGGTTGTATGGCCGCAGCTGTGCCTTTGGTGAGAACTGGCTTAATACCATTATTCGCCAGACAGGATTTAACCCGTTTGACCGCGACGAAGGACCGAGCGTGAAAGCGACGCAAATTGGCTTTGGGCAATTAAGCCGCGCACAACAGGTGCTGGGGATAGGTTATTTGTATGTTGAGGCGCAGTTACGACAGATTTGATGGCGCGATAACGTAACAAGGCTTCCCGAAGGAAGCCTTGACGATCACAAACGTAAGATTGCCTGATGCGCTACGCTTATCAGGCCTACACGGATATTGCAATATATTGAATTTGCAAATTTTTGTAGGCCGGATAAGGCGTTCACGCCGCATCCGGCATGAACAACGAGCACGTTGTCAGCAAATCACCGTTTCTCTTATGCGTAAACCGGGTAACGTGCGCAGATGTCGAGAACTTTACCTTTGATGCGCTCGATAACCGCTTCATCATTGATGCTGTCCAGCACGTCACACATCCAGCCAGCCAGTTCTTTCGCTTCTGCTTCTTTGAAGCCACGACGCGTAATCGCCGGAGTACCTACACGAATACCAGAAGTTACAAACGGGCTCTTCGGATCGTTCGGTACGCTGTTTTTGTTCACGGTGATATTGGCACGGCCCAGAGCGGCGTCTGCTTCTTTACCGGTCAGGTTTTTATCAACCAGATCAACCAGGAACAGGTGGTTATCAGTACCGCCAGAAACCACTTTGTAGCCGCGCTCCAGGAACACTTCTACCATCGCTTTGGCGTTTTTCGCGACCTGCTGCTGGTAAGTTTTGAACTCAGGCTCCATCGCTTCTTTCAGCGCTACTGCTTTACCCGCAATAACGTGCATCAGCGGACCGCCCTGACCACCAGGGAAAACGGCAGAGTTCAGTTTTTTGTACAGTTCTTCGCTACCGCCTTTCGCCAGGATCAGGCCGCCGCGCGGACCCGCCAGGGTTTTGTGAGTGGTGGTAGTCACTACGTGAGCATGAGGAACCGGGTTCGGGTAGACGCCAGCAGCAACCAGGCCCGCAACGTGCGCCATATCAACGAACAGGTAAGCACCGATGCTGTCAGCGATTTCACGCATTTTCGCCCAGTCAACCACGCCGGAATATGCAGAGAAGCCACCGATAATCATTTTCGGTTTGTGTTCTTTGGCTTGTTTTTCCAGATCGGCGTAGTCGATATGACCGGTAGCATCGATACCGTAAGGAACGATGTTGTACAGTTTACCGGAGAAGTTAACCGGAGAACCGTGAGTCAGGTGACCGCCATGCGCCAGGTTCATACCCAGAACGGTATCACCTGGTTCCAGCAGCGCGGTGTAGACCGCAAAGTTAGCCTGGGAGCCGGAGTGCGGCTGAACGTTAGCGTAATCAGCGCCGAACAGCTCTTTCGCACGATCGATCGCCAGTTGTTCAACGATATCAACATACTCGCAACCGCCGTAGTAGCGCTTGCCCGGATAACCTTCAGCATATTTATTGGTCAGCTGAGAACCCTGCGCCTGCATTACGCGCGGGCTGGTGTAGTTTTCGGAGGCGATCAGTTCGATGTGCTCTTCCTGACGTACTTTTTCCTGCTCCATAGCCTGCCACAGTTCGGCATCATAATCGGCAATGTTCATTTCACGCTTTAACATCCGCATCTCCTGACTCAGCTAACAATAAAATTTTTTCGCCTAATTTTGGCGGTCCTGATGGACAACGGCGAACAGTATAACCGAATCATTGTGCGATAACAGGTCTTGACAAAGGAATTTACGCAAACGATTACCTTCAAGCTATGCAAGGCTTTGGAGAATAAAGGGCCTGCAACCGGAAACGGATTTCTTTTCAGGTTTGTGATGCAAATTTTTCACTTCATCACATTCTTGATGAAAAACACCAAAAGAACCATTTACAGTGCAGGGCTATTTTTTATAAGATGCATTTGAGATACATCAATTAAGATGCAAAAAAAGGAAGACCATATGCTTGACGCTCAAACCATCGCTACAGTAAAAGCCACCATCCCTTTACTGGTGGAAACAGGGCCAAAGTTAACCGCCCATTTCTACGACCGTATGTTTACTCATAACCCAGAACTCAAAGAAATTTTTAACATGAGTAACCAGCGTAATGGCGATCAACGTGAAGCCCTGTTTAACGCTATTGCCGCCTACGCCAGTAATATTGAAAACCTGCCTGCGCTGCTGCCAGCGGTAGAAAAAATCGCGCAGAAGCACACCAGTTTCCAGATCAAACCGGAACAGTACAACATCGTCGGCGAACACCTGTTGGCGACCCTGGACGAAATGTTCAGCCCAGGCCAGGAAGTGCTGGACGCGTGGGGTAAAGCCTATGGCGTACTGGCTAATGTATTTATCAATCGCGAGGCGGAAATCTATAACGAAAACGCCAGCAAAGCCGGTGGCTGGGAAGGTACTCGCGATTTCCGCATTGTGGCTAAAACGCCGCGCAGCGCACTGATCACTAGCTTCGAACTGGAACCGGTCGACGGTGGCGCAGTGGCAGAATACCGTCCAGGACAGTATCTCGGCGTTTGGCTGAAACCAGAAGGTTTCCCGCATCAGGAAATTCGTCAGTACTCTTTGACTCGCAAACCTGATGGCAAAGGCTATCGTATTGCGGTGAAACGCGAAGATGGCGGGCAGGTATCCAACTGGCTGCACAATCACGCCAACGTTGGCGATGTCGTGAAACTGGTCGCTCCGGCGGGTGATTTCTTTATGGATGTGGCAGATGACACGCCGGTAACACTGATCTCTGCGGGTGTAGGGCAAACGCCAATGCTGGCAATGCTCGACACGCTGGCAAAAACAGGCCACACAGCACAAGTGAACTGGTTCCACGCGGCAGAAAATGGCGATGTTCACGCCTTTGCTGATGAAGTTAAGGAACTGGGGCAAGCACTACCGCGCTTTACCGCGCATACCTGGTATCGCGAGCCGAGCGAAGCCGATCGCGCTAAAGGTCAGTTTGATAGCGAAGGCCTGATGGATTTGAGCAAACTGGAAGGTGCGTTCAGCGATCCGGCCATGCAGTTCTATCTCTGCGGTCCGGTTGGCTTCATGCAGTTTGCCGCGAAACAGTTAGTGGACCTGGGTGTGAAGCAGGAAAACATTCATTACGAATGCTTTGGCCCGCATAAAGTGCTGTGATTTGATGTTGCCGGATGGAAACATCCGGCAACCATGACGCGGTTTAAATCGCCGCGTCGTCCTCTTCGCCGGTACGAATACGAATGACCCGTGCCACGTCGAAGACGAAAATTTTACCATCACCAATTTTGCCGGTTTGCGCCGTACGAATAATCGTGTCTACGCAGATATCTACAATGTCGTCTGGCACGACGATCTCAATTTTCACCTTCGGCAGAAAATCCACCATATATTCCGCACCGCGATACAACTCAGTGTGGCCTTTCTGACGCCCAAAGCCTTTCACTTCGGTCACGGTCATGCCGGTAATACCGACTTCGGCCAGTGCTTCACGGACATCGTCCAGCTTGAAGGGTTTAATAATCGCATCAATCTTTTTCATGCTATTCCTTGAAAAGGTCGCCTGTCTTTTGATCTGCTAAACGTAACACATTACACCGATTCATTCCTTGAAATCGTTTGCATCCAGCTCGTGTCGGGAAAGCAGTTTATAAAATTCTGTCCGGTTGCGCCCCGCCATTCTCGCCGCGTGAGTGACGTTGCCTTTAGTGATTTGCAGCAGCTTGCGCAGGTAGTTGAGTTCAAACTGATTACGCGCCTCAACAAAGGTGGGCAGCGCCGTGTTTTCGCCCTCCAGCGCCTGCTCCACCAGCGCATCACTAATCACCGGAGATGATGTCAGCGCCACACACTGTTCAATCACGTTCACCAACTGGCGCACATTTCCCGGCCAGCTGGCAGTCATCAGGCGTTTCATCGCATCGGTGGAGAACGCGCGGACAAACGGTTTATGCCGTATTGCTGCCTGACGCAACAAGTGATTTGCCAGCAGCGGAATGTCTTCCGTGCGCTCCGCCAGTGCCGGAATTTTCAGGCTGACAACGTTGAGGCGGTAATAGAGATCTTCACGGAATTCCCCGCGCGCCATCGCTTTTGGCAGGTCGCGGTGAGTCGCAGAAATAATCCGCACGTCGATATCAATATCGCGGTTACTGCCCAGCGGACGGACTTTTCGTTCCTGCAATACGCGCAGCAATTTGACCTGCAAAGGTGCGGGCATATCGCCAATCTCATCGAGAAACAGCGTACCGCCTTCCGCCGCCTGGAATAAACCTTCGCGATTGCTGACGGCACCAGTAAACGCGCCGCGTGCATGACCAAACAGCTCCGACTCCAGCAACTGCTCGGGCAATGCGCCACAGTTAATGGCAATAAACGGCTTGCTGTTACGCGGGCTGGCGTTGTGGATAGCCTGGGCAAAAATCTCTTTCCCGGTGCCGCTCTGACCGTTAATCAAAACGCTAACGTCTGATTGCGCCACCAGCCGCGCCTGTTCCAGCAAGCGCAGCATCAGCGGGCTGCGAGTGACAATCGCCTCGCGCCAATGTTCGTCGGTGGCTGGGGCAGATTGCTCCAGTGCATCATCAATTGCCTGATATAGCGCGTCTTTATCAACGGGCTTGGTGAGGAAACTAAACACGCCCTGCTGTGTCGCGGCAACGGCATCGGGAATGGAGCCATGCGCGGTGAGGATGATTACCGGCATACCTGGCTGCACTTTCTGGATTTCAGCAAATAGTTGCATACCATCCATTTCATCCATCCGCAGGTCGCTGATGACTAAATCCACTTTTTCACGATTCAGTATCCGCAGCCCCTCGGCACCACTTTCTGCCGTGACCACGCTGTAGCCTTCGCTGGTCAGGCGCAGGCCAAGTAATTTCAGTAATCCCGGATCGTCATCGACCAATAATAAATGCGCAGGTTTATGGCTCATCAGGGGTGACCTCATTGGTAGATGGCGCGGTTTTTTCACTCTCGTGCGGCGTGTCCGGTGGAAAATTTCCGGCCGGTTTGCGAGTCGAGAGTTGGCGTTCAATATCCGTCAGGTTCTCCAGCTTGCGGGTGGTAAGTTCCAGTTGTTGCTGTAGAACGTGATGTTGCTGGCGAAGGGCGTCCAGTTCGCTGTCGCTGGATTGCTGGAGTTTACTGTAACGTTGGCGCTCTTCCGCCAGTTGCAGTTGCAGCGCCTGTCCGTCGCGCCAGAGTTGATACAACGGGCGAACCTGCGCCGGGATCTCAGTACTTAACGCATCAATGCGCGCAACCAGTTGGCGGCGCTCAAAAGGCGTGATTTTGGCATCGGCAAGCAAAATCCCCTGCTTAAAGGTATTTTGCCAGCTGCCATCACCATACTTGCGCGCTTCCTGACGCGACTGCGCTGGCATTAAGCGGTTGGCGCAATCCATCGCCCGTAGCCAGTAAAGCGGGTTAGTTTCAGTTGATTTACCTTGCAGCGCCCAGATGTCGCTACATTCAGTAGAAAGATAATCAGCCAGTTGATAAACCGGGATTTTTTCTTCTACTGGCGCATTAATGGCTGGCTTATTGTGATTCTGCACGCAGCCCAGCAGCGCCAGACAAGGCAACCCCGCCAGCCACAGCCGTCGGGATAAAAATCGTTGAAAAATGTGTCGCATATTCACCAGACTCAGAGCCTATCCCAGTGGGCGTAATTGTTGCAGGCAGTTTGGATACGGACAGCGCGGAGAAACCGGAGCGTACACGTAGTACGTGAGGATTTCGAGCACTGCCCGGGGCCGAACTGGCAAATAAAATAGCCTAATGGGATAGGCCTTAACATTATTTCGTGTTTTTCGACGAAGGCAATTCAATGCGGAAGCAAACGTCTTGCCCGCTCTCGTCGACCAGATACAGTTCCCCCTGCATACGGCGAATACAATCCCTGGCAATGCTTAATCCCAGACCGCTCCCCTTCACCGCCCCTTTTCGCTGGTGACTTCCCTGAAAAAAGGGTTCGAAGATCATGGCGCGTTCCTCTTGCGGAATGGGCGTGCCTGTATTGATGACATCAATATAAACCCGTGCGCCATGTAAACTGCTGCGAAGGCAAATGTTACCGGATTCAGCCCCGTAGTGCACCGCATTGGAGTAAAGATTATCCAGCACGCTCATCAGCAACATGGGTTCCGCCAGGCATGCTGTTGCCTTGAGATCAACGTCGGTATGCATCATTTTAGTCCGAGCTGGCAGACTGTGAGCGGAAACTACCGTCTCCACCAACGGTGCTAACTCAACATTCTCCAGTTCCACCGCGCCATCTGCCTGTTTACGGTTGTAATCAAGCAGTTGTTCTATAAGTTTTTGCAAATTGCGGCTGCTGCTATCAAGGATGCTCACCACCTCTTTTTGCTCTGGCGTAAGCGGCCCGACAACCTGGTCAGCCAGTAATTCAGTGCCCTCGCGCATACTCGCCAGTGGCGTTTTTAATTCATGAGATAAATGTCTTAAAAATTGATGGCGCTGGGATTCCAGCCATGACAGGCGTTCACTTAACCAAAGAATACGTTGCCCTACCGAGCGTAACTCGCTCGGTCCACTAAACGAGACGCTATTACCCAGTGAGCGTCCTTCCCCCAGACGGTTGATCATCCGCTCGATATTTTTCACCGGACCAATAATCATTCGGGTGAAAAGCAGCACCATTATCAGACTCACCAGAAACAACACCAGTGACTGCCAGCCGAAATACTGTCCGCGTTCGGCTATCTCTCGCTGGAGTTGCTGCCCGCGTGAAAACACCACGGTGCGCGTGGCCTGTACCATTTCGGCATTGGCATTGGCAAAAGCTTCCAGACGCGCGGCAGCCGCCGCATCCGGCCCACTGTTGTTACACTGGAGTTGGGCAAGATTGTTCAAATCCTGACGCAATGCCTGGTAAAGTTTATCGTCCGGCAGCACGCCAGCGTGGGCATCGAGCATTTCGCTGTAACGTTTACGCTGGCTTTGATAGACCTTCGCCAGGGTTGAGTCGTCCAGCACGCAATACTGACGGTAGCTACGCTCCATCTCCAGTGCCGCATTAGTCATTGCCTCACTGCGCCGGGCGTCAATAAGCGTTGTGCGATTGACCAGCGCCGCCTGATCGCTAAGCGCATTAAGGCTTTGCCAGGCTTGCCATGCCAGTACCAGCAGAGGCAGCAGAATCAGCAAGAATGCCAGCATGACTAATTGTCGTAATGAACGGGGAAAAACAGGCCAGCGTTTCAAGGTGTTACTCTCGTCAGACGCGAATAGCCTGATGCTAACCGAGGGGGAGTTCAGATACAACAAAGCCGGGAATTACCCGGCTTTGTTGTGGAATAAGGCGGTGCCTAACTCGACGTTTCGCCCGATGGTTGATATAGCTACGCTGATATCAGAAGTTGGACGGCAGGCACCTTGTTGTGCGTCATTCGAATTTTATGTAGCACGTCCCGAAGGGGCTGACATAAGTGGGTGAATGAGCCACTGGTTATTATTATGCAGTAACTGTGCCAATAAATAAAATAGTTTGATAACGTACTGATAAAACATAGCTTTAATGGATTAATGGCTGTTCCACTGGTTGACTATAAATCAGCCAGTGTGTCGCTTAAAAGAGACGCCCAAAGCTTAAATTATTCGTTTTAAATTAAATCAATAAGTTATATGTCACCTATAAGCGACACGGCAAACCACCCATTGTCGTGATTTACAGACACAAAAAAAGCTCCCGGAGTTGGGAGCTTATAATTGTTGGCGAAGTGGTTGTGTGTAATGCCGGATGCGGCGTGAAAGCCTTATCCGACCTACAAAACAATGGGTTGCGTGGAATTTCCGCAGCCTTACCCCAGCTGCTTACGCGCATTACGGAAAATACGCATCCATGGGCCATCCTCGCCCCAGTTTTCCGGATGCCAGGAGTTGCTGACAGTACGGAAAACACGTTCCGGGTGCGGCATCATAATGGTGACACGACCGCTTTCGGTAGTGACCGCCGTAATACCGTTCGGGGAACCGTTCGGGTTAGCCGGATAGGTTTCGGTGACTTTGCCGAAATTATCGACATAGCGCAGCGCAACCAGCCCTTTGCTTTCCAGTGCCGCCAGATGCGCCGCGTCGCGTACTTCAACGCGCCCTTCACCGTGAGACACAGCAATCGGCATCTGCGAGCCCACCATCCCCTGCAACAGCAGAGACGGGCTTTGGGTCACTTCAACCAGGCTGAAACGCGCTTCAAAGCGATCGGAGGTGTTACGCACGAAACGAGGCCACAGCTCGCTACCTGGGATCAGCTCACGCAGATTAGACATCATCTGGCAACCGTTACATACCCCCAGCGCCAGCGTTTGCGGACGATGGAAGAAGGTTGCAAACTCATCGCGTACACGGTTGTTGAACAGAATAGACTTCGCCCAACCTTCACCGGCACCCAGCACATCACCGTAGGAGAAACCACCGCACGCGACCAGGGCGTGGAAATCCTCCAGACCAGTGCGTCCAGCCAGCAGATCGCTCATATGCACGTCGATAGCATCGAAGCCCGCACGATGGAAAGCTGCCGCCATTTCAACATGCGAGTTCACGCCTTGCTCACGCAGTACGGCAACTTTCGGGCGCGCGCCAGTAGCGATAAACGGAGCTGCTACATCTTCGTTAATATCGAACGACAGTTTCACATTCAGGCCCGGATCAGCGTCGTTGGATTTCGCCTGATGTTCCTGATCGGCGCACTCCGGGTTGTCACGCAGGCGCTGCATCTGCCAGGTGGTTTCTGCCCACCAGACACGCAACGTGGTACGGCTTTCGCTGAATACAGCCTGCCCGTTGGCGGTAATCACAAAACGGTCACCGGAAACCGCCTGGCCAACATAATGGACGCACTCAGCAAGGCCATGCTGTGCCAGTACCGCTTCAACCGCTTCACGGTCAGCGGCACGAACCTGAATCACCGCACCCAGCTCTTCGTTAAACAGCGCCGCCAGGTGATCGTCGCCCAGAGAGGCGATATCCGCTTCAATGCCGCAATGACCGGCAAATGCCATTTCCGCCAGCGTCACCAACAGACCACCATCAGAGCGGTCGTGGTACGCGAGCAGCTTACGCTGTGCAACCAGCGCCTGAATCGCGTCATAGAAGCCTTTCAGTTGTGCGACGTCGCGCACATCAGCCGGTTTGTCGCCAAGCTGACGATAAACCTGCGCCAGCGCCGTTGCGCCCAGCGCGTTATTGCCAAGGCCCAAATCAATCAGCAGCAGTGCGTTATCTTCGGTAGAAAGCTGCGGCGTGATGGTGTGACGCACATCTTCCACGCGGGCAAATGCAGAAATCACCAGCGACAGCGGCGACGTCATTTCACGCTCTTCGTTACCTTCCTGCCAGCGGGTTTTCATCGACATAGAGTCTTTACCCACCGGGATCGTCAGGCCCAGCGCCGGACAAAGCTCTTCGCCCACCGCTTTAACAGCTTCATACAGGCCAGCATCTTCGCCAGGATGACCTGCCGCCGCCATCCAGTTGGCGGAAAGTTTAATGCGTTTGATATCGCCAATTTGTGTTGCGGCGATGTTGGTTAACGCTTCACCGACCGCCAGACGGGCAGAAGCGGCGAAATCCAGCAGCGCAACTGGCGCACGTTCGCCAATTGCCATCGCTTCACCGTAGTAGCTGTCGAGGCTGGCAGTAGTGACCGCACAGTTAGCGACCGGCACCTGCCACGGGCCAACCATCTGATCGCGCGCCACCATGCCGGTTACGCTACGGTCGCCAATGGTCACAAGGAAGGTTTTCTCCGCCACGGTCGGCAGATGCAGCACACGTTTCACCGCGTCAGCAATGGTGATCCCTTCACGGACCAGCGCGTCGCCTTTCGCTTTCAGCGTTTGCACATCGCGGGTCATCTTCGGTGTTTTACCAAGCAGTACGTCCAGCGGCAGATCGATCGGCTGATTATCAAAATGACGATCGTGTAGGGAGAGATGCAGTTCTTCGGTCGCTTCACCAATCACCGCGTAGGGCGCGCGTTCACGCTTACACAGTTCGTCAAACAGCGGTAACTGATCGGCAGCAACCGCCAGCACGTAACGTTCCTGGGATTCGTTACACCAGATTTCCAGCGGGCTCATGCCCGGTTCGTCGCTCAGGATGTCGCGCAGTTCAAATTTACCGCCGCGCCCGCCGTCGCTTACCAGTTCCGGCATCGCGTTAGAAAGACCGCCTGCGCCAACGTCGTGGATAAACAGGATTGGGTTGGCATCACCAAGCTGCCAGCAACGGTCGATCACTTCCTGGCAACGACGTTCCATTTCCGGGTTGTCGCGCTGAACAGAAGCAAAGTCGAGGTCGGCATCAGATTGACCAGACGCCATAGAAGACGCCGCACCGCCGCCAAGACCAATGTTCATTGCCGGACCGCCGAGAACGACCAGCTTCGCACCAACGTTGATCTCGCCTTTTTGTACGTGATCGGCGCGAATGTTGCCGATCCCGCCCGCCAGCATGATCGGTTTGTGATAACCGCGCAGCTCTTCGCCGTTGTGGCTGTTCACTTTTTCTTCATAAGTACGGAAGTAGCCGTTCAGTGCCGGACGACCAAATTCGTTGTTAAATGCCGCGCCGCCCAGCGGACCTTCGGTCATGATATCCAGCGCGGTGACAATGCGCTCAGGCTTACCGAAATCTTCTTCCCACGGCTGTTCAAAGCCAGGAATACGCAGGTTGGAAACGGAGAAACCGACCAGACCGGCTTTCGGCTTCGCGCCGCGTCCGGTGGCACCTTCATCACGGATTTCACCGCCAGACCCCGTCGCCGCACCCGGCCACGGAGAAATCGCCGTCGGGTGGTTGTGAGTTTCGACTTTCATCAGGATGTGCGCCGGTTCCTGATGGAAATCGTAGCGGCCCGTTTCGTGGTCGGCAAAGTAGCGGCCAACTTCAGAACCTTCCATCACCGCGGCGTTATCTTTATAAGCTGAGAGAACGTGATCCGGCGTGGTTTCGAAGGTGTTTTTGATCATCTTAAACAGCGATTTCGGCTGCTGTTCACCGTCGATAATCCAGTCGGCGTTAAAAATTTTGTGGCGGCAGTGCTCAGAGTTCGCCTGGGCGAACATATACAGCTCGATGTCGTTCGGATTACGACCAAGCTTTGTGAAAGCATCCTGCAGATAGTCAATTTCATCGTCCGCCAGTGCCAGGCCGAGACGCAGGTTAGCGTCGATCAGCGCCTGACGGCCCTGCCCCAGTAAATCAACGCTGGTGACTGGAGTCGGTTGATGATGCGCAAACAGCTGCTCTGCATCATCTAAAGCAAAAAAGACCGTTTCCATCATACGGTCGTGTAGTTCAGCGGTAACCTGCTGCCACTGTTCATTGGTCAGCGTAGCGGCTTCTACATAGTAAGCCACGCCGCGCTCAAGGCGGTTTACCTGTTGCAGCCCGCAGTTATGGGCGATATCGGTCGCTTTTGAAGACCAGGGAGAGATGGTGCCTGGGCGCGGGGTCACCAGCAGTAATTTGCCTTCCGGGGCATGGCTGGCGAGTGCCGGACCATATTTCAACAGGCGTTCAAGTTGCGCGTGCGCTTCTTCGTTTAACGGCGCATTGAGGTCAGCAAAATGGACATACTCGGCGTAAATGTTGTGAACCGGGAGCCTGGCAGCCTGAAAACGCGCCAGCAGTTTATTGATTCGGAATGCCGACAGTGCAGGCGAACCACGCAGAATTTCCATCATAAGTCTCTCGTCTTCTAAGCTTTCGGTGTACCCAAGGGGGGGAAACGGGCGTCATTATAAAGAATCTGCTGCGCTGACGAAACCGTTTGCGTGGAAATAAAATCACCATCGTGAATTAGCAACGCGTGCCGCCAATGGCTGTAATAAGTTGCCAACTGGCACAGGTTTACGCAAAATGCCGCTCATTGATGATTATACCTTTGTTTAGCATATCGTTTTTTCAAGCCAGGACACGAACGACACAGAGAATTAACTAATTGAAAAAATTAAAGATTAATTATCTGTTCATTGGCATTCTGGCACTGCTTCTCGCGGTAGCTCTCTGGCCATCTATTCCTTGGTTTGGTAAAGCCGACAACCGTATCGCCGCCATTCAAGCGCGGGGAGAATTGCGCGTGAGCACCATTCATACTCCCCTCACATGGAATGAGATTAACGGTAAATCTTCCGGGCTGGATTATGAGTTGGCCAAACAATTTGCCGACTACCTCGGCGTGAAACTGAAAGTGACCGTACGGCAGAATATCAGCCAGTTGTTTGACGATCTCGACAACGGCAACGCCGACCTGCTGGCAGCAGGTCTGGTTTATAACAGTGAGCGGGTAAAAAACTATCAGCCTGGTCCTACCTATTATTCCGTATCACAACAACTGGTTTACAAAGTGGGTCAATATCGCCCACGCACGCTGGGCAATTTGACGGCGGAACAGCTCTCCATCGCACCAGGACACGTCGTCGTTAACGATCTACAAAGACTGAAAGAAACTAAATTCCCGGATTTAAGCTGGAAGGTGGACGACAAAAAAGGCTCAGCGGAATTACTGGAAGATGTCATCGGAGGTAAGCTGGATTACACCATTGCTGATTCTGTCGCCATCAGCCTGTTCCAGCGAGTTCACCCGGAACTCGCCGTGGCACTCGATATCACCGATGAACAACCAGTGACCTGGTTTAGCCAGTTAGATGACGATAATACCCTTTCCGCAGCTCTGCTCGACTTCTTCAACAAAATGAATGAGGACGGCACGCTGGCACGCATTGAAGAGAAATACCTGGGGCATGGCGATGATTTTGATTATGTCGATACGCGCACATTTTTACGCGCCGTCGATGCGGTGCTGCCACAATTAAAACCTTTGTTTGAGAAATACGCCGAGGAAATTGACTGGCGTTTGCTGGCGGCTATTGCTTACCAGGAATCACATTGGGACGCGCAGGCCACCTCGCCGACCGGTGTGCGCGGCATGATGATGTTGACCAAAAATACCGCGCAAAGCCTGGGCATTACCGATCGTACCGATGCTGAACAAAGCATCAGCGGCGGCGCGCGTTATTTGCAGGATATGATGAGTAAAGTGCCGGAAAGCGTGCCAGAAAATGAACGGATTTGGTTTGCGCTCGCCGCTTACAATATGGGTTATGCGCATATGCTGGATGCTCGCGCCCTGACGGCAAAAACCAAAGGTAATCCAGACAGTTGGACCGATGTTAAACAACGTCTGCCTTTACTTAGCCAGAAACCCTATTACAGCAAGCTGACTTACGGTTATGCGCGGGGACATGAAGCTTACGCCTATGTCGAGAATATCCGTAAGTATCAGATTAGTCTGGTGGGGTATCTGCAAGAGAAAGAAAAGCAGGCAACAGAAGCGGCGTTGCAGCTGGCTCAGGATTATCCGGCAGTGTCGCCAACAGAATTGAGTAAAGGGAAATTTCCTTTTCTCTCGTTTCTTTCACAGTCGTCATCTAACTATCTGACACACTCCCCTTCGCTGCTGTTTTCCAGGAAGGGAAGTGAAAAGAAGAAAAATTAATCCGCAGAAGATTGCGCTTTTTTCTGCGCTTTGATTTCCTGACGGCGCATGCGAAAGAAGTCGCTGAGCAGCGCTGCACACTCTTCCGCCAATATCCCTTCCGTGATTTCCACCCGGTGATTCATGCCCGGATGGTGCAACACATCCATTAATGATCCGGCAGCCCCCGTTTTCGCATCTCGTGCACCAAAAACTACACGACCAATCCGGCTGTGAATCATCGCTCCGGCGCACATCACACACGGCTCCAGCGTGACATATAATGTGGCGTCGATCAGGCGATAATTTTGCATCACCAGACCGCCCTGACGCAGGGCCATGATTTCAGCGTGCGCGGTAGGATCATGCCGACCAATCGGACGATTCCAGCCCTCGCCGATTACCCGGTTGTTATGCACCAATACCGCGCCGACCGGTACTTCCCGCTCGTCCCAGGCACGCTTTGCCAGCGTCATGGCATGGCGCATCCAGTATTCGTGACTTAATTCGACTTCAGACAAAAAGAAAACTCCGGTTATAAAAGCGCGGCGCATTATACACGGACGCTATGCTTTACTCTATTCCAGTTGCTGGAGTTCACCGCGCGGGGTTACTCGCCAACGATGCTGGCAGAAATAAAGCAGCGGGTTGTCCTGATTACTGTCGCTGTAACCACTGTACAACCGCAGTGGCGTGCCGATTTTGCGTTCTAGTTGCGCGACCTTCTCATGCCCGAGGCAACGCATTGTCAATACCCAGCCGCCATAACCACGCTGAATTTGGCTGGCGATAAGATTCACCCGCGGTAACCAGGGCGTATCGAAATAGACCGCCTCAACCAGCGGCTGTGGAGAACCGGTAATCAACCAGATATCAGCATCGGAACTGAGCAAGTAGGTGGTCAGGCGCTCTTGCACCAGCGGAAAGGCAGTAACATTGTCGCGAAACCAGTGTACAAAATCGGCTTTTAATGCCTGTAAACGCGCTTCGCTGTGACCAAAAGTGCATCCCCACAATAGCAGGCTCATCGGCCAGCGCGCAGCACGGCCTTTTATCAATAATGCCATGGCAATAACCGGCAATAGCGGCAGGACAAGCAGTGTATTCAGCGGTTGGCGACGCAGTAAGTAGCGCAGAAAACTACCGAACATATCCTGTTGATGCAATGTTCCATCTAAGTCAAAAAACACCACACGACGCTCGTGAGTTGCCAAACCATACTCCTCTGGACTGAAACATCCTGATTAATCATCGCTACTACATAGCCTAACAGATAGATCATCACTTTTCCGGCAACAATCTACCGTATAATGCTGAATGGAATTTTTAATTCATAGATCTTACAAGCTATGGAATATAATATTCACTCGCTTGTGTCTCATATTGCCTGTTGTCGCCATTATTTCATCGCGAGGAAAGATATGAACGGCTTACTTCGTATTCGTCAGCGTTACCAGCAGCTTGCCCAGAGTGATAAAAAACTGGCGGACTATCTCCTGCTACAACCTGATACGGCGCGCCATTTAAGTTCGCAGCAATTGGCCAACGAAGCTGGGGTCAGTCAATCCAGCGTGGTGAAATTCGCACAAAAACTCGGCTATAAAGGTTTTCCAGCCTTAAAACTGGCGTTAAGCGAAGCTCTGGCGAGCCAGCCGGAATCCCCTTCTGTCCCCATTCATAACCAAATTCGCGGTGATGATCCGCTGCGACTGGTGGGTGAAAAACTCATAAAAGAAAACACGGCTGCCATGTATGCGACGCTGAACGTTAACAGTGAAGAGAAATTGCATGAATGCGTAGTGATGCTGCGTTCTGCGAGGCGGATTATTTTAACTGGCATTGGTGCTTCGGGTCTGGTAGCGCAAAACTTTGCCTGGAAACTGATGAAGATTGGTTTCAATGCTGCCGCAGAACGCGATATGCATGCGTTGCTCGCTACTGTACAGGCATCTTCACCGGACGACCTGTTATTAGCCATCTCTTACACTGGTGTACGACGTGAGTTAAATCTCGCGGCAGATGAGATGCTGCGCGTGGGTGGAAAGGTGCTGGCAATTACCGGTTTCACGCCGAATGCTTTGCAACAACGAGCGTCCCACTGCCTGTATACTATTGCCGAAGAACAGGCGACGAATAGTGCATCGATCTCCGCTTGTCACGCTCAGGGAATGCTTACAGATTTGCTGTTCATTGCGCTAATTCAGCAAGACCTGGAACTGGCCCCTGAGCGCATTCGCCACAGCGAGGCACTGGTGAAAAAACTGGTTTGAGCAAAGAATGCGCGTATAATGCCCGCCCGGTTTGTGTTGTTTTGAGAGTTTCCTTATGGCGCTGTTAATCACTAAAAAATGCATCAATTGTGATATGTGTGAACCTGAATGCCCGAATGAGGCGATTTCAATGGGTGAACATATCTACGAGATTAACAGCGATAAGTGTACCGAATGCGTAGGTCACTACGAGACGCCAACCTGCCAGAAAGTGTGTCCGATCCCTAATACTATTGTGAAAGATCCGGCGCATGTCGAGACAGAAGAGCAGTTGTGGGATAAATTTGTGCTAATGCATCACGCAGATAAAATTTAATATTCTGCTCCTGAAGTAGAATATTAATTATTTATAGACAAAAGCTTAACGCTATTATATTTATTAAAATGATGACAACAGCATAATCATTTATCAAATGAATTCATATAATATCTGCGCAGACGTTTATTTATAATTATTAAAGGCGCGCCTGGCTGGTTAACCTGACGCGCCTTAAGTACGTTTCCTTGTGTTATAAGAACAGAAGGATCAGCTGTAAAACAGCAATGATGACTTTAATGACCCGTTTAAACAGGTATCGACAATCAGCCATTCGTTTTTCCTTAAACAAGGAATGCAGCCGTTCAGATTAGCCCTTACATCTCCCCAAAACTGAACGTGCGAGTTATTGAGGATGCATGCTGCACTCCACACCAGAGCTTTGACGACACCACTCGTTTCAATGGGGGAATTCAGTGGCATGGTGTAAAGCACAGCAAAATCGCCAATAACGAAACCAATTTTAATGTACTTACGAATTTGCGGTCACGTTAATATTTCCATCAATATCGCTTTCTTCGTAAAGGCTCGAGTTTTTATGATAAAGATTGCAAGTTGCTTGTAAAAGATAACCACCCTGATCCATAATCGCTGTTGTTGAGGGTGCATGCTGTACAAAATTAAAGTTATAAAGTAAAACCCCCGTTCCTTACCAGTTCGGGGGTTTTACTTTATAAAGAGAACGGTATTATTTTAACTTTCAATAATTACCGTGGCGCAAGCATAATGACGTTCATCTGCCAGCGTCACATGCATATGTGCGACGCCCAGCTTTTCCGCCAGTTTTAATGCCTCGCCCCACAGTCGCAACCGTGGCTTACCAAGCTCATCGTTGAACACTTCAAACTGATTAAACGCCAGACCATTGCGGATCCCGGTTCCAAACGCTTTTGCCGCCGCTTCTTTCACAGCAAAACGCTTCGCCAGAAAACGCACTGGCTGTTGGTGCGTTTTCCAGATTTCCCATTCGTTATCGCTTAATACGCGGCGAGCAAGGCGCTCACCGGATCGGGCGAGCACCGCTTCAATGCGAGCGATCTCCACGATATCCGTGCCTAAACCTAATATTGCCATTAGCCACGCGCTTCCAGCATCAGGCGCTTCATTTCTGCCACCGCATCTTTCAGTCCGGTCATCACTGCACGACCAATAATGGCATGGCCGATATTCAGTTCATGCATCTCAGGAATGGCGGCAATGGCTTTCACGTTGTGATAGGTCAGACCGTGGCCGGCGTTAACTTTCAGACCGAGACTTGCAGCAAAGGTCGCGGCTTTAGCAATGCGCGCCAGCTCTTGCGCCTGTTCAGCGTCAGTTTTGGCATCGGCATAACAACCAGTATGGATCTCGATAAACGGGGCGCCTACCTCTGCTGCAGCTTTGATCTGCTCTTCATCTGCGTCAATAAACAGAGAAACCTGAATCCCGGCATCCGCCAGACGTTTACAGGCATCGCGCATTTTGTCACGCTGACCTGCGACGTCCAGGCCACCTTCAGTTGTCACTTCCTGGCGCTTTTCCGGTACCAGGCAGCAAAAATGAGGCTTCGTCTCAATGGCAATCGCCAGCATCTCTTCGGTCACCGCCATTTCCAGATTCATGCGGGTATCCAGCGTCTGACGCAGGATGCGCACGTCGCGGTCAGTAATGTGGCGACGATCTTCACGCAAATGCACGGTAATGCCATCCGCGCCAGCCTGCTCGGCAATAAACGCGGCCTGCACCGGATCGGGGTAAGCAGTACCACGTGCATTACGCAGCGTTGCGATATGGTCAATGTTGACGCCCAACAGTAATTCAGCCATGACAATCCTCATCAGTCATTATGTGTTTGCACTGTTCGCTTAGGTATAAACTGCCGGAACAGTTCCCTGCTCTTTAAAGGTTTACCGCCAAGATACGGCTTAAGCGCCATGCGGGTAAAGCGTTTCGCGGCACGCAATGTGTCTGCGTCAGGAAATTCCCGCGTGTGTAACGCTTTCAACTGCCTCCCGGTGAAGGTTTTATTGTCGATAACGACGCTTGCGATAAACCCTTTTTCTTCGCGATAACGATACGTCATGGTGTCATCCACCGGTTCGCCGCTACCTGCACAATGGGTAAAATTGACGCCATAACCCAGATGCCCGAGCAATGCCAGCTCAAAGCGGCGCAACGCGGGTTCCGGTGTGCCAGTAGCCCCAGCCAGAGACTGGATGCAGTGTAAGTAATCGAAAAAGAGTTCCGAGAAGCGCGTCTCGTATTCCAGCACGCGGGAGAGAAGCTCGTTGATGTACAGACCGCTGTAAAGCGTGATACCGCTTAATGGCAGCGCCAATGAGACAGCTTCAGCACTGCGCAGTGTTTTGACTTCACCGCGCCCACCGAAGCGAAGCAAGAGAGGCGTGAAAGGCTGTAATGCACCTTTCAGGGTAGAGCGTTTAGAGCGTGCGCCTTTGGCAACCAGACGCACGCGGCCCGATTCCTCCGTGAAGACGTCCAGCATCAGGCTGGTTTCGCTCCACGGGCGACTATGCAATACGAATGCGCGCTGCCAGCCTTCCATCATACTCGTCGCCTTTCAAGTTGCAGGTGCCCTGGCTGCACCCGTTCACCCTGGTCACTTACTTTAGTAAGCTCCCAGGGATTCACGGTCTTGCCGCCTTCCTGCACCTCGAAAGTCATAGAGTATGCTAATTAAAGATCGTCAACGTAACCGAGACTACGCAGTGCGCGTTCGTCGTCGGCCCAGCCGGATTTCACTTTTACCCACAGTTCAAGATGGACAGGCGCTTCGAACATTTCCTGCATGTCTTTACGCGCTTCAATACCGATGGTTTTAATCTTGGCCCCTTTGTTGCCAATGACCATCTTCTTCTGCCCTTCACGCTCAACGAGAATCAAACCGTTGATGTCGTAACCACCACGTTCATTGGTGACAAAACGTTCGATCTCCACGGTCACGGAGTACGGCAGTTCTGCGCCGAGGAAACGCATCAGTTTTTCACGGATGATTTCAGAGGCCATAAACCGCTGTGAGCGGTCGGTGATGTAATCTTCCGGGAAGTGATGCGTCGCTTCCGGCAGGTGTTTGCGCACGATTGCCGCGATAGTGTCAACGTTAAGTCCGGTTTCGGCGGAGATTGGCACGATATCGAGGAAATTCATCTGGCTTGCAAGGAACTGCAGGTGCGGCAGCAGATCGGCTTTCTCCTGCACGTTGTCCACTTTGTTCACCGCGAGGATCACCGGCGCTTTGCCATCACGCAGCTTGTTGA
This sequence comes from Escherichia sp. E4736, assembly GCF_005781225.1. Classification (NCBI taxonomy): domain Bacteria; kingdom Pseudomonadati; phylum Pseudomonadota; class Gammaproteobacteria; order Enterobacterales; family Enterobacteriaceae; genus Escherichia; species Escherichia sp. E4736. Next base: position 80,129 of record NZ_VATT01000012.1, read on the forward strand.
GCACCATTTCATCGTCCGGCGTCCAACGGGTGCCTTCAACGACAAAAATCACCAGCTCAACGTCGCCAATGGAGCTGCTCGCCGCTTTGTTCATCAGGCGGTTAATAGCACGCTTCTCTTCCATATGCAGGCCCGGGGTATCGACGTAGATCGCCTGATACGCGCCTTCAGTATGGATACCCACAATGCGGTGACGAGTTGTCTGCGCTTTGCGGGAAGTGATGGAGATTTTCTGCCCCAACAGTTTGTTCAGCAGCGTGGATTTGCCAACGTTCGGACGTCCGACGATGGCAATAAATCCGCAGTAACTTTTATCGATGCTCATTCCAGCTCCAGTTTTTTCAACGCCTGTTCGGCGGCAGCCTGCTCAGCCTTACGACGGCTTGAACCTGTGCCAACCACCGGTTCACTCAGGCCGCTGACCTGGCAGTGGATAGTAAATTCCTGATCGTGCGCTTCGCCACGTACCTGAACTACCAGATAAGTCGGCAGCGGCAGATGGCGACCCTGCAAATATTCTTGCAAGCGCGTTTTCGGATCTTTTTGTTTATCGCCTGGGCTAATTTCGTCCAGACGGGTTTGATACCAGTTAAGAATTAACTTCTCGACAGTTTGAATATCACTGTCGAGGAATACGCCGCCAATTAATGCTTCGACGGTGTCGGCGAGAATTGACTCGCGACGAAATCCACCGCTTTTAAGTTCACCCGGCCCTAAACGCAAGCACTCACCTAACTCAAATTCGCGTGCCAGTTCTGCCAGCGTATTGCCACGGACCAACGTGGCGCGCATGCGGCTCATATCGCCTTCATCCACACGCGGGAAACGGTGATACAACGCATTAGCGATAACGTAGCTCAAGATTGAGTCGCCTAAAAATTCTAAACGCTCGTTATGTTTGCTGCTGGCGCTGCGGTGAGTTAATGCCTGCTGCAGCAGTTCCTGATGATTAAAAGTGTAGCCCAGCTTCCGTTGAAGCCGATTAATTACGATGGGGTTCATGCGATACCAATAAATAAATGCGTCAACAATTCAGCACACGAAACAGACCTGATACACATAGGCTCTGTTAACCGCTTTGTCGCGGATTCATTACGCCATATATGGAAACCAACGCTGTTTCGTGTGCCGTGGCAACCAGAAGGCGCCAACCTTAAACTTCGGGGGAATATTCTATACACAACGATAAGGGATGTCGTTAGCCTGGGGAGATTTATCTCATAAATAATTCACGTTGCCGCCAGAATGACGACAACGTGAACGAGAAGCAGCAATTAATGGATGCCGCCAATGCGACTTAAGCGCACACCTGTCGGCCATTCACCTTCTTGCTTATCGAAACTCATCCAGATTGCCGTTGCCCGACCTACCAGATTCGCTTCCGGCACAAAGCCCCAGTAACGGCTGTCCGCGCTGTTGTCGCGGTTATCGCCCATCATGAAGTATTGACCCGGCGGGACAATCCAGGTTGCCAGTTGTTGTCCTGGTTGCTGGTAATACATCCCTACCTGATCCTGGGCGATTGGCACAGTCAGGATACGATGCGTTACATCGCCCAACGTCTCTTTACGTTCGGAAAGACGAATACCATTTTCTTTGGTTTCGTTTTTCGGCACTTCAAAGAAGCCACTGGTCGCTTCCCCGCCGTTACGACGCGAGAAGGTCTGTACGAAATCGCTCGGTTCAACGTTGGAATAAGTTACCGGCAGCGCGTTTTCACACGCTTGACCAGAACTGCATCCAGGTTGAATGGTCACTTCTTTCGCGACCGGATCATAAGTGACCTTATCGCCCGGTAAACCTACCGCTCGCTTGATGTAATCAAGCTTCGGATCTTCCGGGTATTTGAAGACCACGATATCGCCACGTTTCGGATGACCGGTTTCGATCAATGTTTTCTGGTAAATAGGATCTTTAATGCCGTAAGCAAATTTCTCTACCAGAATGAAGTCACCGATTAACAGAGTCGGCATCATCGAACCTGACGGGATCTGGAACGGTTCATAAATAAATGAACGCACAATCAATACGATAGCCAGCACCGGAAATACAGAAGCCCCGGTTTCCAGCCAACCTGGCTTCGGCGCAACCTTTTTCAGTGTTGCTTTATCCAGTGAATCCCCGGCAGCCGCTTGCGCCGCTGCCTGACGTTCCCGTCGTTTAGGTGCGAAAAAGAATTTATCCACGCACCATAAAATGCCCGTCACCAGTGTGGCAATCACCAGAATCAGGGCAAACATATTCGCCATGCCAACTCCTAAGGGTTATTTGTTGTCTTTGCCGACGTGCAGAATGGCAAGGAACGCTTCCTGCGGCAGCTCAACGTTACCGATCTGCTTCATACGTTTCTTACCTTCTTTCTGTTTCTGCAGCAGCTTTTTCTTACGGCTGATATCACCACCATAGCATTTAGCCAGTACGTTTTTACGCAGCTGCTTCACGGTGGAACGCGCAATGATGTGCGTACCAATCGCTGCCTGAATAGCGATATCAAACTGCTGGCGAGGGATCAGATCTTTCATCTTCTCCACCAGCTCGCGGCCACGGTTTTGCGAATTATCACGGTGGGTGATCAATGCCAGCGCATCAACACGTTCACCGTTGATTAAGACGTCAACACGCACCATGTCAGAAGCCTGGAAGCGTTTGAAGTTGTAATCCAAAGACGCATAGCCACGCGAGGTTGATTTCAGTCGGTCGAAGAAATCAAGCACCACTTCCGCCATCGGGATCTCGTACGTCAGCGCTACCTGGTTTCCGTGATAGACCATGTTGGTCTGTACACCGCGTTTTTCAACGCACAAGGTAATGACGTTACCGAGATACGCTTGCGGCAGCAGCATGTGACACTCTGCAATCGGCTCGCGCAGTTCGTAGATGTTATTTACCGCTGGCAGCTTGGATGGGCTGTCGACGTAGATAACTTCTTTTGCCGTAGTTTCAACTTCATACACTACTGTCGGTGCTGTGGTAATCAGGTCAAGATCGTATTCACGTTCCAGACGTTCCTGAATGATCTCCATGTGCAACAGGCCGAGGAAGCCGCAGCGGAAACCAAAGCCCAGCGCCGTTGAGCTTTCTGGCTCATAGAACAGTGAAGCGTCGTTCAGGCTGAGTTTGCCCAACGCGTCACGGAAGGCTTCATAGTCGTCGGAACTTACCGGGAACAGACCGGCATATACCTGCGGTTTAACTTTCTTAAACCCAGGCAACGCTTTTTCTGCCGGATTACGCGCCAGCGTTAAGGTATCGCCTACCGGTGCACCGTGGATGTCTTTGATCGCACACACCAGCCAGCCTACTTCGCCGCATTTCAGTTCAGTACGATCAACCTGTTTCGGCGTGAAGATCCCCAGGCGGTCGGCGTTATAGGTCTGCCCGGTGCTCATAACTTTCACTTTGTCGCCCTTACGCAAGGTGCCGTTTTTAATACGGATAAGTGAAACCACGCCCAGGTAGTTATCGAACCAGGAGTCGATAATCAGCGCCTGTAACGGACCTTCTGGATCGCCTTCCGGCGGCGGAATGTCGCGCACCAGACGTTCGAGAACGTCCTGCACGCCCACGCCGGTTTTCGCTGAACAGCGCACCGCATCGGTGGCGTCGATACCAACGATATCTTCAATTTCTTCCGCCACGCGTTCAGGATCGGCTGCCGGTAAGTCAATCTTGTTCAGTACCGGCACCACTTCGAGATCCATTTCCATGGCGGTGTAGCAGTTCGCCAGTGTTTGCGCTTCTACGCCCTGCCCGGCGTCGACCACCAGCAATGCACCTTCACAGGCAGCCAGCGAACGGGAAACTTCATAGGAGAAGTCTACGTGGCCCGGGGTGTCGATAAAGTTAAGCTGATAGGTTTCACCGTCAGACGCTTTGTAGTCCAGTGTCACGCTTTGCGCTTTGATGGTAATGCCACGCTCACGCTCAAGATCCATGGAATCGAGAACCTGCGCCTCCATTTCACGGTCAGACAGGCCACCGCAGATCTGGATAATACGGTCAGACAGCGTCGATTTACCGTGGTCAATGTGAGCTATGATCGAAAAGTTACGTATATTCTTCATAAAGTATGATTATTGTGCCTTAACGCCCGGTTAACCAGGCTTTTAGAAGTCGCTGTTCTGAGCTTAACGTCTGTATTAATAGAAAGGTCGCATTCTACACTACAACATTGAGGCGAGGAAATGTTCATACCGTATGGATTGTGGTATCTGGAAACGTCCTCGCATTTGTTATGCAAAATGCAACAAAGCCAGTGAAATCACTGGCTCGCGTCTTCCGAAGATGTTTCAAACCGCACAAGGCCTGGCGGCAATGCCACGCTTAAAATGATCGGTTGCCATTCAGCCCGGGCAGCAAACTTTCGCGAGAAGCTGCGCGCAATCAGGAATCCACCAACGCCACCAAGAATTGCGCCGCATAACGCCGCGATGTCTGAAGCAAAGAGTAGCTGAAATAACGAAGCAACAAGGAATAATCCCAACAGTGGCGACATATAAACCAGTAATGCGGAACTAAGCAGGCTACCTTCAGCGATTCCTAATTCGACTTTTTGCCCCGGCACTAACGGTTCATCACAGGGTACGACGATGGTATGTGTGGTTTGCGGACCAAGTTTATTCAACACGCGACTGCCGCAGCCAGCGCGGGAAGCGCAGCTGCTGCATGAGGCTTTGACATCACAACTGACCAGCGCCTGCCCGTTTTGCCAGGAGACGACGGTAGCCCACTCTTTGATCATTGTGCGGCCCCGAACTTAATGTTCTCGGCAATGCGTTTCGCCGTTTGCGGCGGTAGTTCACCAACAATAGTGATTTCCGCGTTGTCACGTATGCTGGTGCTGACTGTTCGGCGTCCGGTACGCAACATCTGATCGGTGCTCGATGGCGTCGCGCGGTTAACGTTTACCGAGAAGCTGAACAAGCCGTCGGAATAGAGACGTGATTCGATGGGCATATTGTCCATCGTGGGCAACGGGCGTCGGCTACTGGAGACTTCGCTAAACCCCTGCGGCAACCAGGTTGGAGTCCAGTTGAATTTGGCTTTTTCACCTACAGGAACAGAAAGCAACGGCGGCAAATTTGCCTTCGCCAGCGTCTGCATACTGCTGCTGATATCCTGATTGACGTTAAAAGCAATCACGCGAAATTGTTCCAGCGTTTCACCATCGCGATCAAGGAGATCAACCCGCATCGGTAATTTCGATTCGGTGTCCATCCACACAATGTAGCTGTAGCGTGTGCCATCACGAGCGACTACGCGAATGACTTCGCAAAGACGATCAGCAATACGCGTGCGTCCCACGGAGATAAAGTCGTAGTAAGGAGAAAGGCGTTTGAAATCGGTATAAATGAGCGATGGCAGAGAATCAACAATGTAATCGCCATTAAGAGTAAACGGTTCAAGGCCCGGCTCAAAGTAGCTGATTTCATTGCCGCGCTGTACCACTTCCCGGCGCGGGCCATCCATTTGCAACAACTGAGCAAGCGGACGGTTATCGAGGCGTGCATGTCGATAACGCAGAGACTCAACACCCTGTTTATTGATGCTGATGAATGACAGCTCGTAATTCAGTGACTGGCTAGCCAGGTTCATCTGCTGTAATAACGCCCCGGACGCGGGAGTGGCCGAGGCGTTAGCAGAGAATAACAGGCTACCTGTCACTAATGACATGGCAAACCAAAGTTGCTTCATTACTGCGATTGCGTTCCTAAAGTTTGAATTCCTGGCACCTGTACAGCGGCTTGCTGTGTTTGTGCCTGCTCAAACTGAAGCTGTTCGGAGTGGAGTCGACGTTGCAGTTCGTAATCCTGCAACATGGCATTAATGCGACGACGCTGCTCCTGTACCTGCTGCTGTTGACCATTGTTTGCGGTCGCTTCAGAAGGTACTCCCAGACTTACCGGGCTGGCTTTACCCATCATCGGCAGAGTATTGAATACCGGTGTTTCGGGCTGCTGGGACGTTTCAGATTGTCCATTATAGTGCTGGACGCCAACGATAACTGCAAGCGATACACATGCCGCTACGCCCATTTGGGTAAGCTGTGCCGCCCATGGACGTACTTTCTGCCAGAATGGCATTTTCTGCCATTGATGCGGAGCAGGCTGGGCCTCTGGGATCAATATCGTCGGTTGACGAACTGGCTCTTCTTCAATGGCGGCCATCACGCGCGATGAGATATCGAAATGAAGCAACTCAGGAGTATCACCCCGCATAGAGTCACGGATTAAGTGATAGCTTTCCCAGGTTTTCTGCATTTCCGGGTTGTGAGCCAGTTCGTTAAGCAGCTCACTATCCAGCGTTTCGCCATCCATTAAAGCGGAAAGTTGTTCTTTCTGCATGCCTAATACCCTTATCCAGTATCCCGCTATCGTCAACGCCTGATAAGCGGTTGAACTTTGTTATCAATAGCTTCCCTCGCTCGGAAGATACGTGAACGCACCGTACCTACCGGACAATCCATGATAGCGGCTATCTCTTCATAGCTCAGGCCATCCAGCTCCCGCAAGGTTATTGCCATGCGTAAATCTTCCGGGAGGGACTCAATAGTTCGGAAAACTATCTGTCTCAGTTCTTCTGACAACATTAAGTTCTCAGGGTTCGAAATTTCTTTCAGCGCGCCACCACTTTCGAAGTTTTCAGCTTCAATGGCATCCACATCACTGGAAGGTGGACGACGCCCCTGAGCAACCAAGTAATTTTTCGCTGTATTTACAGCGATCCGATACAGCCATGTATAAAAAGCACTATCTCCCCGGAACGAATCCAGCGCACGATAGGCTTTAATAAAAGCTTCTTGTACCACATCGGGAACATCACCCGACGGCACATAGCGGGAAACCAGACTCGCCACTTTATGCTGATAGCGCACTACCAGTAAGTTAAAAGCTTTCTGATCTCCCTTCTGGACCCGTTCAACCAGGACCTGGTCCGTTAACTGCTCGCTCATCCGAGGTAAAGTCTCCCCAAACCAAATTTCCACGCGCTATCGAAACGCCACTCCATTAGCTGCAATTTGAGCAAGCAAAACGTTAGAGTGTCTCGTTTTTGTAAAGTTCCGTAACGCATCTGTTTTTGTTTGTCATGCTGTAGACGGATCATTATCTATCATTATAAGTCTACAGAATCTGAACATCGCATTATCTGTGTAGAAATGCCCATTTAACTGCCTGAAGAGTACCCCAACGGCCTTTTTATTTCACCACCTAATCCTCCGCCAGCAAGCAACTTCTCTTTTTTCCACCGTCCAGGATCTCCCTGTTTAGCTATTGTAACAAATATTAAAATAGCAGGTGTTTAATTACACAACGTGATGCTATGCTGACCAAACCGTGTTTAGTAAATTAAACAAACAAAATGAATACTCTTCCTGAACATTCTTGTGATGTGCTGATTATCGGTAGCGGCGCAGCCGGGCTTTCACTGGCACTACGTCTGGCTGACCAGCATCAGGTCATCGTTCTTAGCAAAGGCCCGGTAACGGAAGGCTCAACATTTTATGCCCAGGGCGGAATCGCCGCCGTGTTTGATGAAACTGACAGCATAGACTCGCATGTGGAAGACACATTAATTGCTGGTGCCGGCATTTGCGATCGCCATGCGGTTGAATTTGTCGCCAGCAACGCGCGTTCCTGCGTGCAATGGCTAATCGATCAGGGAGTGTTGTTTGACACCCACGTTCAGCCGAATGGCGAAGAAAGCTATCATCTGACCCGTGAAGGTGGGCATAGTCACCGTCGCATTCTTCATGCTGCCGACGCCACCGGCAGAGAAGTAGAAACCACGCTGGTGAGCAAGGCGCAGAACCATCCGAATATTCGTGTGCTGGAACGCAGCAATGCGGTTGATCTGATTGTTTCTGACAAAATTGGCCTGCCTGGAACGCGACGGGTTGTCGGCGCGTGGGTGTGGAACCGTAATAAAGAAACCGTGGAAACTTGCCATGCTAAAGCGGTGGTGCTGGCAACTGGCGGCGCGTCGAAGGTTTATCAGTACACCACCAATCCGGATATTTCCTCTGGTGATGGTATTGCCATGGCCTGGCGTGCGGGTTGCCGGGTCGCCAATCTCGAATTTAATCAGTTTCACCCTACCGCGCTGTACCATCCACAGGCACGGAATTTCCTGTTAACGGAAGCCTTACGCGGCGAAGGCGCTTATTTGAAACGCCCGGACGGCACACGTTTTATGCCTGATTTTGATGATCGCGGCGAACTGGCCCCGCGCGATATTGTCGCCCGCGCCATTGACCATGAGATGAAACGCCTCGGCGCGGATTGTATGTTCCTTGATATCAGCCATAAGCCCGCTGAATTTATTCGCCAGCATTTCCCGATGATCTATGAAAAGTTGCTCGGGTTGGGTATTGACCTCACGAAAGAACCGGTGCCGATTGTGCCTGCTGCGCACTATACCTGCGGCGGCGTAATGGTTGACGATCATGGACGTACGGACGTTGATGGCCTGTATGCCATTGGCGAAGTGAGTTATACGGGCTTACATGGTGCTAACCGCATGGCCTCTAACTCCTTGCTGGAGTGTCTGGTCTATGGCTGGTCGGCAGCGGAAGATATTACAAAACGTATGCCTTATGCGCGTGGCGTCAGTACGTTACCGCCGTGGGATGAAAGCCGTGTTGAGAATCCTGACGAACTGGTGGTGATTCAACATAACTGGCATGAGTTACGCCTGTTTATGTGGGATTACGTAGGTATTGTGCGCACAACAAAACGCCTTGAGCGCGCTCTGCGGCGTATCAATATGTTGCAACAGGAAATAGACGAATATTACGCACACTTCCGCGTATCAAATAATTTGCTGGAACTGCGTAATCTGGTGCAGGTTGCCGAGTTGATTGTTCGCTGTGCAATGATGCGTAAGGAGAGTCGGGGGTTGCATTTCACGCTGGATTATCCGGAACTGCTCACGCATTCCGGTCCGTCGATCCTTTCCCCCGTCAATCATTACATAAACAGATAAAAAGCCTGGGTCAGCGCAGTGTACGCTTCGGAATAGTTCTGGTCTGGCCCACGAATCACTAAGCGATCGCAAAAGCACTCCCCCGCCAGTGGGGAGAATGCCAGCAGCACCCGATGCGGCAATCGCGCTTCGTTTTCTGCCACATCCGTTCGCAAACGTAAATGCCACCCCATGCTTAATGCCAGCTCCGTAAAACTATTACCGATTTGCTCTGGCAGTACCACGCAGAAAAATCCCTCTTCGGTAATGCACTCTGCCGCGCAGGTCAGCAAGGATTGATGATCCAGCGTGGTGGTATAGCGCGCCTGTTCCCGCTGCGATGTCGCACACTCCACTCCCTGCTGATAATACGGCGGGTTGCTGATGATTAAATCAAAGCGTGCTGTCTGCTGTGTGATCCACTGCTGAATATCTGCCGTATGGACATTAATCCGCTCTGCCCACGGAGACTGGTTAATATTCTCCTGCGCCTGAGCTGCAGCTTCACTTTCCAGTTCAACTGCATCAATCATCACGCTGTCATCGGTTCGCTGCGCCAGCATCAGTGCCAACAACCCGCTACCAGTGCCGATATCAAGGCAGCGTTTTACCCCAGCCACCGGAGCCCATGCGCCAAGCAAAATTCCATCCGTTCCCACTTTCATCGCACATCGTTCGTGGCCGACAAAAAACTGTTTAAAAGTAAATCCATTACGACGAAGCACGGATGTAGACTGTGACATGTAAATAAAACCTTGCTGAAAAAACGGCGATAGCACCGGGTAAGAACAATACCTGAGAAGCGATATCCATACAAACAGATGAAGATTGCAGCCGTAACGTCTATAATCAGCGCCCCACACAGAGGTAGAACATGACTGTAACGACTTTTTCCGAACTTGAACTCGACGAAAGCCTGCTGGAAGCCCTCCAGGATAAAGGTTTCACTCGCCCGACCGCCATTCAGGCTGCCGCCATTCCGCCTGCGCTCGATGGCCGTGATGTACTCGGTTCTGCGCCGACAGGCACCGGTAAAACGGCGGCGTATCTGCTGCCAGCGTTGCAGCACCTGCTCGATTTCCCACGTAAGAAATCCGGTCCGCCGCGTATTTTGATCCTCACCCCAACTCGCGAACTGGCGATGCAGGTGGCCGATCATGCCCGCGAACTGGCGAAACATACGCATCTGGATATCGCCACTATCACCGGCGGCGTGGCCTATATGAACCACGCAGAAGTTTTCAGCGAAAACCAGGACATCGTGGTCGCCACGACCGGACGTCTGCTGCAATACATAAAAGAAGAGAACTTCGATTGCCGCGCGGTTGAAACGCTGATCCTCGACGAAGCTGACCGTATGCTGGATATGGGCTTCGCTCAGGATATCGAACATATTGCTGGCGAAACGCGCTGGCGTAAACAGACCCTGCTCTTTTCAGCAACGCTGGAAGGCGATGCAATTCAGGACTTTGCAGAGCGCCTGCTGGAAGATCCGGTGGAAGTTTCTGCTAATCCTTCCACTCGTGAGCGCAAAAAGATCCATCAGTGGTATTACCGCGCCGATGATCTTGAGCATAAAACCGCGTTGCTGGTGCATCTGTTAAAACAGCCTGAAGCGACTCGCTCAATCGTATTTGTGCGTAAGCGTGAGCGTGTGCATGAGCTGGCAAACTGGCTGCGCGAAGCAGGCATCAACAACTGCTATCTCGAAGGTGAGATGGTACAAGGCAAACGTAATGAAGCGATTAAACGCCTGACCGAAGGTCGCGTAAACGTGCTGGTTGCAACCGATGTTGCCGCACGCGGTATTGACATTCCGGATGTCAGCCACGTCTTTAACTTCGATATGCCGCGCAGTGGCGATACTTATTTGCACCGTATCGGTCGTACCGCTCGCGCCGGTCGTAAAGGCACCGCAATTTCGCTGGTGGAAGCTCATGACCATCTGCTGCTGGGCAAAGTTGGTCGCTATATTGAAGAGCCAATTAAAGCTCGCGTAATTGATGAGTTACGCCCGAAAACGCGTGCACCAAGCGAGAAACAGACTGGCAAGCCATCTAAGAAAGTACTGGCAAAACGCGCCGAGAAGAAAAAGGCTAAAGAGAAAGAGAAGCCGCGGGTGAAAAAACGCCATCGCGATACCAAAAATATTGGTAAGCGCCGTAAACCAAGCGGAACGGGCGTGCCACCGCAAACAACAGAAGAGTAATCATAATGCCGGGTTTAAGCCCGGCATTTTTTTATCCAGCCACAAAACACTCTTCAACACACTGAATAAAAGTGTACATCGCCGAGCTAACCGCTTTTCCGGCATGGTGTGCGCACATTGCTGTAATGGTCTGCGACGGCTCGCCAAAGGGCAATTCAATTAATTCACCGTTCGCAAGTTCTTTTGCCACCGCAAAGCGTGGCAGGTAGCTGACACCGATATTGGCCGCGACACAACGCTTGATGCTTTCGATACTTATAAGCTCTATGGTGTTTTCCACCGTGATCCGCCGCTGGCGAAGCGTGCTCTCAAATATCTGGCGGAAGATACATTGTGGTTCGTTGATAATAAAACTACAGGCGTTATGTCTTCCCGACTCAGTAAAATCGACATCTGCAATTTGCGGTGAAGCCACCAGCACCAGCGATTGTTCACCCAACTCACGTCGGTTCAGTGCATCATCATTCCCTACGCGATAAAAGATGCCGACGTCTGCCTCATCATTCAGTAGTTCATCACGAATCACGTAACAGTTCAGTGACTGCAATGATAAACGCACTTTAGGTGCGCGTTGCCGAAAACGCTGCAACACCTCCGGCATACGGTAAGAGAGTAACGTTTCGCCCGAAACAACGCGCAGTTCTCCGTCCGGCTCCGACTCTTTTTTGGCAGCTACGCGAAACGTATCCATTACTCTGGTGAGTTCATAGATGTGCGGCAGCAGCTTTTTGCCTTCGCGAGTGAGGCACATCCGTCGACCAATTTTCTCAAACAACTGGACCGAGAACTCCTGTTCAAGCTGCTGAATATGAAAAGTCACCGTCGACTGTGTGCAGCACAATTTTTGCGAAGCTCGCAAAAAAGAACCCTCTTCCACCACGGTTTTTAGGGTAATAAAACGGCGCAGATCCATAATCCCGAACCTATCGAAAATATCGAACTTAGAATGTGAAAACATTCATTTTTTTAAATGTTTTGTGTCGGGTACTGTCTACCAAAACAGAGGAGATAACAAGTGACACCGACCCTTTTAAGTGCTTTTTGGACCTACACCCTGATTACTGCCCTCACGCCAGGACCAAACAATATTCTCGCCCTTAGTTCTGCCACGTCGCATGGGTTTCGTCAGAGTACCCGCGTACTGGCGGGGATGAGTCTGGGATTTTTAATCGTCATGCTACTGTGCGCGGGAATTTCGTTTTCACTGGCTGTTATTGACCCGGCGGCAGTGCATCTGTTGAGTTGGGCGGGGGCGGCATATATTGTCTGGCTGGCGTGGAAAATCGCTACCAGCCCAACAAAGGAAGACGGGCTTCAGGCAAAACCGATCAGCTTTTGGGCAAGCTTTGCGCTACAGTTTGTGAACGTCAAAATCATTTTGTACGGCATTACGGCACTATCGACGTTTGTCCTGCCGCAAACGCAGGCGTTAAGCTGGGTAGTTGGCGTCAGCGTTTTGCTGGCAATGATTGGGACGTTTGGCAATGTGTGCTGGGCGCTGGCGGGGCATCTGTTTCAGCGATTGTTTCGCCAGTATGGTCGCCAGTTAAATATCGTGCTGGCACTGTTGCTGGTTTATTGCGCGGTACGTATTTTCTATTAATGAAAAAAAACGGAAGAGGTCGCCCTCTTCCGCTTAGTAACTTGCTACTTAAGCCTTACAGGCTTTCAGTAAAGGTACGAGCGATAACGTCGCGCTGCTGTTCCGGAGTCAGAGAGTTAAAGCGAACTGCATAACCGGATACACGGATGGTCAGCTGCGGATATTTTTCCGGATGCTTAACTGCATCTTCCAGAGTTTCACGACGCAGAACGTTTACGTTCAGGTGCTGACCACCTTCTACGCGAACTTCTGGTTTAACTTCTACTGGAACTTCACGGTACTCAATGTCACCCAGTTTGCTTACTGCAACCACTTCGTCTTCTGCAAAACCTGCTTTCGCAACGATGCAACGCGCTTCGCCTTTTTCGCTGTCCAGCAGCCAGAAAGAGTTCAGCAGATCGTCGTTAGCGGCTTTAGTAATCTGGATACCTGTAATCATGTGATGCCTCCCCGGCAAAATTTATTTGATTTGATCAGCCTGTCGCGGCCAATTGGTAAAACCATTGTTGCTTGAGTGTATATATACTCCTCAAAGACCCCTGATTCTTTGATTTAAATCAACAAAAAACACACACCAAGTGTGGCGACAAGTAGATTTTATTGTTTTACATCAACTTATTCAGGTGTGAAATTTTACCAATTTACATTTTTTTACAGTCGATTATGTCTCTAAAATGAGCTTGATTTTGCTCTGTAGAAAGAAGCAGTTAAGCTAGGCGGATTGAAGATTCGCAGGAGAGCGAGATGGCTAACGAATTAACCTGGCATGACGTGCTGGCTGAAGAGAAGCAACAACCCTATTTTCTTAATACCCTTCAGACCGTCGCCAGCGAGCGGCAATCCGGCATCACTATCTATCCGCCACAAAAAGATGTCTTTAACGCCTTTCGTTATACCGAGTTAGGCGATGTCAAAGTCGTGATTCTCGGCCAGGATCCTTATCACGGCCCCGGACAGGCTCACGGCCTGGCGTTTTCTGTTCGCCCCGGTATCCCCACTCCGCCGTCATTACTGAATATGTATAAAGAGCTGGAAAATACCGTTCCAGGCTTTACCCGCCCGGCGCATGGCTATCTCGAAAGCTGGGCGCGTCAGGGCGTTCTGCTGCTCAATACCGTATTGACGGTACGCGCAGGTCAGGCGCATTCCCACGCCAGCCTCGGTTGGGAGACGTTTACTGATAAAGTCATCAGCCTGATTAATCAGCATCGCGAAGGCGTGGTGTTTTTGTTGTGGGGATCTCATGCGCAAAAGAAAGGGGCGATTATAGATAAGCAACGCCATCACGTACTGAAAGCACCGCATCCGTCACCGCTTTCTGCGCATCGTGGATTCTTTGGCTGTAACCATTTTGTGCTGGCAAATCAGTGGCTGGAACAACGTGGCGAGACGCCGATTGACTGGATGCCTGTATTACCGGCAGAGAGTGAGTAAATTTGCGGGAAAATGCCGGATGGCAGAGTTGCCACCCGGCTGATTTATCAGGCTTTATTCTGACGCCACCATTCGCCAAGCAGAACGCCAGTTGCGACAGAAATATTCAGTCCAGCAACGTTGCCAGTACCGTCAATCTTCACGCGTAAATCGTTCGGATCGCGTGCTGCATCCGGTAACCCTTCATATTCCTGCCCCAGCACCAGCACCATTTTTTCTGGCAGACTGGTTTTGAACAGCGGTTTACCTTGCTCGCTGGAAGTGGTCACCACGGTGTAGCCCGCCTGACGGAAATCATCCAACACGTCAACAATGTTGTCGCCAGTAATCGGCTGAACATGTTCTGCGCCGCCTTCTGCGGTACGAATAGCCGCCCCCGATTCCAGCAGTGCCGCATCCTGCACCACAACGCCTTTCACGCCAAAGTGCGCACAGCTACGCATCATACCGCCCAGGTTATGCGGGTTAGATTCGTTTTCCAGCGCCAGTACACAATCCTGCGCACCAGCCTTGCTTACCCACTGCTGCACGGTTGTACCGTTACGCTTTTTGATCAGGAAGCACACGCCTCCGTGATGCTCCGTACCTGACGCCTTTGTCAGTTCAGCTTCATCCACCACATGGTACGCTTTGCGGTTTGCCGCCATCCAGCGCAATGCTTCTTTAAAACGTGGCGTTACGCTCTGGATAAACCAGGCGCGAACAATTGCTTCCGGACGGCTCTGGAACAGTGCCTGACATGCGTTTTCGCCGTAGACGCGGGTTTCTTCCGCACGCTGACGACGCAACACTTCCGGATCAATAAAACTTTTACCACTGATGCCACCGTGATCGGCCTTTTCCGGCGCATCATCACCAGGCGCGCGGGAAACTGTGCGCCACGGCGACTCTTCCCACTTGCGGTCACGGGGCTGACTCTGTTTGTCATCGCGGGCGGGGCGACGGCCACCGTCGGCACGAGATTTTCCTGGACGCCCGCCCCCTTTCCCGGTACGCGGGTTATGGGTACGTTTATCAGAATCATCATCACTGCGGACATACATCACTTTGACCTTGCCGCTTTTGCTTTTCATTTCATCGTTCATGCTTTTCTCCACCAGCGCTGCGCGAAGCGCGCAGATTACCCGAAGTGCGCGCGGTTCGCCATGATTTCGTTCCAAAGCCTACGTCTATCATACCCATTGAATAAAACAGATTGTTGTCTAGAACAATGTTACCGATAATATGTAACATATTAGAAACATACCGGCGTCGTTGCCGATAAGTCTCCTTACTCATCCCGAGGTTAGTTATGAATACCGTTTGTACCCATTGTCAGGCCATCAATCGCATTCCCGACGATCGGATCGAAGATGCGGCAAAATGCGGACGCTGCGGTCACGACTTGTTTGACGGAGAGGTGATTAATGCGACCGGTGAAACGCTCGACAAATTGCTGAAAGATGATCTACCTGTGGTGATCGACTTCTGGGCGCCGTGGTGCGGCCCCTGCCGTAACTTCGCGCCAATTTTTGAAGATGTTGCGCAAGAGCGTAGCGGTAAAGTGCGCTTTGTGAAAGTGAATACGGAAGCTGAACGTGAATTAAGCAGCCGCTTTGGTATTCGCAGTATTCCGACGATCATGATTTTCAAAAATGGTCAGGTTGTCGACATGCTTAATGGCGCAGTACCGAAAGCGCCGTTCGACAGCTGGCTGAACGAATCTCTTTAATCTTACCGGGGCGCATCTTGTGCCCCGTTTTCTCCTCTGCGACAATGGCGTTTTTTCGACGCTCTCTTATGACCGAAAACGCTGTTCTCCAGTTACGCGCCAAACGTATTGCGCGCGCAACACGTCCTTTTCTTGCCCGCGGTAATCGCGTTCGTCGCTGCCAACGCTGTCTTTTGCCAGAGAAATTATGTCTCTGTTCGACAATTACCCCAGCGGAAGCAAAAAGTCGCTTCTGTTTGCTGATGTTCGACACCGAGCCAATGAAGCCAAGTAACACCGGGCGTCTGATTGCTGATATTTTACCTGATACCGTTGCGTTTCAATGGTCGCGTACCGAACCATCACAAGAACTGCTGGCTCTGGTGCAAAACCCGGATTATCAACCAATGGTGGTCTTTCCCGCCTCATATGCTGATGAGCACCGGGAAGTGATCTTCACCCCGCCTTCCGGTAAGCCACCGCTGTTTATCATGCTCGATGGTACCTGGCCGGAAGCGCGCAAGATGTTTCGTAAAAGTCCGTATCTGGATAATCTCCCCGTCATTTCCGTCGATCTTTCCCGGCTTTCTGCCTATCGCCTGCGTGAAGCCCAGGCTGAAGGCCAATATTGTACCGCTGAAGTGGCTATCGCACTTTTAGATATGGTGGGCGATACCAGGGCTGCGGCCAGCTTAGGCGAGCATTTCACTCGCTTTAAAACACGCTATCTGGCAGGAAAAACGCAACATCTGGGTAGTATCACAGCAGAACAGTTAGAAAGCGTTTAAAATCATTCGGTCACTTCTGCGGGAGACCGGTATGAGTCAGCGAGGACTGGAAGCACTACTGCGACCAAAATCGATTGCGGTAATTGGCGCATCGATGAAACCCAATCGCGCAGGTTACCTGATGATGCGTAACCTGCTGGCGGGAGGCTTTAACGGACCGGTGTTACCGGTGACGCCGGCCTGGAAAGCGGTACAAGGCGTACTGGCCTGGCCGGATATCGCCAGTCTGCCATTTACGCCCGACCTTGCTGTGCTGTGTACCAATGCCAGCCGCAATCTGGCGCTTCTGGAAGAACTCGGCGAAAAAGGCTGTAAAACATGCATTATTCTTTCTGCCCCGACATCGCAACACGAAGATCTCCGCGCCTGCGCCCAGCGCCATAACATGCGCCTGCTTGGACCAAACAGTCTGGGATTACTGGCGCCGTGGCAAGGTCTGAATGCCAGCTTTTCGCCTGTGCCGATTAAACGCGGCAAGCTGGCGTTTATTTCGCAATCGGCTGCCGTCTCCAACACCATCCTCGACTGGGCGCAACAGCGTGAGATGGGCTTTTCCTACTTTATTGCGCTCGGCGACAGCCTGGATATCGACGTTGATGAATTGCTCGACTATCTGGCGCGCGACAGTAAAACCAGCGCCATCCTGCTCTATCTCGAACAGTTAAGCGACGCGCGACGCTTTGTTTCGGCGGCCCGTAGTGCCTCGCGTAATAAACCGATTCTGGTAATTAAAAGCGGACGTAGCCCGGCAGCACAGCGACTGCTCAACACGACGGCAGGAATGGACCCGGCATGGGATGCGGCTATTCAGCGTGCCGGTTTATTACGAGTGCAGGACACTCACGAACTGTTTTCGGCAGTGGAAACCCTTAGCCATATGCGCCCATTGCGTGGCGACCGACTGATGATTATCAGCAACGGTGCCGCGCCAGCTGCGCTGGCGCTGGATGCCTTATGGTCACGCAATGGCAAGCTGGCAACGCTAAACGAAGAAACCTGCCAGAAACTACGTGATGCGCTGCCAGAACATGTAGTAATCTCTAACCCGCTCGATCTGCGCGATGACGCCAGCAGTGAGCACTATATTAAAACGCTGGATATTCTGCTCCACAGCCAGGATTTTGATGCGCTGATGGTTATTCATTCGCCCAGTGCCGCGGCTCCCGCCACAGAAAGCGCACTGGCATTAATTGAAGCGGTAAAGCATCACCCTCGCAGCAAGTATGTCTCTCTGCTGACGAACTGGTGCGGCGAACACTCCTCGCAGGAGGCGCGACGTTTATTCAGCGAAGCCGGGCTGCCGACCTACCGCACCCCGGAAGGAACCATCACCGCTTTTATGCATATGGTGGAGTACCGACGTAACCAGAAGCAACTACGCGAAACGCCGGCACTGCCCAGCAATCTGACCTCTAATACCGCAGAAGCGCATCTTCTGTTGCAACAGGCGATTGCCGAAGGAGCAACGTCGCTCGATACCCATGAAGTTCAGCCCATCCTGCAAGCGTATGGCATGAACACGCTTCCCACCTGGATTGCCAGCGACAGCACCGAAGCGGTGCATATTGCTGAACAGATTGGTTATCCGGTGGCGCTGAAATTACGCTCGCCGGATATTCCACATAAATCGGAAGTTCAGGGCGTCATGCTCTACTTGCGTACAGCCAATGAAGTTCAGCAAGCCGCGAACGCTATTTTCGATCGCGTAAAAATGGCCTGGCCGCAAGCGCGGATCCACGGTCTGCTGGTGCAAAGTATGGCTAACCGTGCTGGCGCCCAGGAGTTGCGGGTAGTGGTCGAGCAGGATCCGGTTTTCGGACCGTTGATCATGCTTGGTGAAGGCGGTGTGGAGTGGCGTCCAGAAGATCAAGCCGTCGTCGCATTACCGCCGCTGAACATGAACCTGGCCCGTTATCTGGTCATTCAGGGAATAAAAAGTAAAAAGATTCGTGCGCGCAGTGCACTGCGTCCACTCGACGTAGCAGGCTTGAGCCAGCTTCTGGTGCAGGTTTCCAACTTGATTGTCGATTGCCCGGAAATTCAGCGTCTGGATATTCATCCTTTGCTGGCTTCTGGCAGTGAATTTACCGCGCTGGATGTCACGCTGGATATCGCGTCGTTTGAAGGCGATAGCGAGAGTCGGCTGGCAGTGCGCCCGTACCCGCATCAGCTGGAAGAGTGGGTAGAATTGAAAAACGGTGAACGTTGCTTGTTCCGCCCGATTTTGCCAGAAGATGAGCCACAGCTTCAGCAATTTATTTCGCTAGTCACCAAAGAAGATCTTTATTACCGCTATTTTAGCGAGATCAACGAATTCACCCATGAAGATTTAGCTAACATGACGCAGATCGACTACGATCGGGAAATGGCGTTTGTGGCGGTGCGACGTATTGATCAAACGGAAGAGATCCTCGGTGTCACGCGTGCGATTTCCGATCCTGATAACATCGATGCCGAATTTGCCGTACTGGTTCGCTCGGATCTCAAAGGGTTAGGCTTAGGTCGACGCTTAATGGAAAAGTTGATTACCTATACGCGAGATCACGGACTGCAACGTCTGAATGGTATTACGATGCCAAACAATCGTGGCATGGTGGCGCTGGCCCGCAAGCTCGGGTTTAACGTCGATATCCAGCTCGAAGAGGGGATCGTTGGGCTTACGCTAAATCTTGCCCAGCGCGAGGAATCATGAGTAAGGTACTGGAAATGTTGACCACTTAATCGGGACTGGTGTTATTATTGCCCGCTTATGTCGTCTGCATTGCACAGAGGACCCTTCAATGAACAGAGAAGAAATGCACTGTGATGTTGTCAAAATTTAAGCGTAATAAACATCAACAACACCTTGCCCAACTACCCAAGATTTCTCAATCAGTTGATGATGTCGATTTCTTTTACGCTCCCGCCGACTTCCGGGAGACGCTGCTGGAAAAAATAGCCAGCGCGAAGCAGCGCATTTGCATTGTCGCCCTGTATCTCGAACAGGATGATGGTGGCAAAGGCATTCTGAGCGCGCTATATGAGGCTAAACGGCAGCGTCCGGAACTGGATGTGCGGGTGCTGGTCGACTGGCATCGTGCGCAACGTGGACGCATTGGCGCTGCGGCATCTAACACTAACGCTGACTGGTACTGCCGCATGGCGCAGGAAAATCCGGGCGTAGATGTTCCGGTTTATGGCGTACCCATCAATACCCGTGAAGCCCTGGGCGTTCTGCATTTTAAAGGCTTTATCATCGACGATAGCGTACTTTACAGCGGTGCCAGCCTGAACGATGTTTATCTGCATCAGCACGATAAATACCGCTACGACCGTTACCATCTGATTCGTAACCGCAAGATGTCAGACATTATGTTTGAATGGGTTACGCAGAATATTATGAATGGTCGCGGTGTTAACCGTCTGGATGATGAACATCGCCCAAAAAGCCCGGAAATCAAGAACGACATTCGCCTGTTCCGCCAGGAGCTGCGCGATGCCGCTTATCATTTCCAGGGAGATGCCGACAACGATCAGCTTTCCGTAACGCCGCTAGTGGGGCTGGGGAAATCGAGTCTGTTGAACAAGACCATTTTCCATCTGATGCCCTGTGCAGAACAGAAACTGACTATCTGTACGCCATACTTCAACCTGCCGGCAATCCTGGTGCGCAATATCATCCAGCTGCTGCGTGAAGGGAAAAAGGTCGAAATTATCGTTGGTGATAAAACCGCGAATGACTTCTATATTCCGGAAGATGAGCCATTCAAGATAATTGGCGCGTTGCCTTATCTTTATGAGATTAATTTGCGTCGCTTCCTGAGTCGTTTGCAGTATTACGTCAATACTGACCAGTTAGTGGTCCGTTTGTGGAAAGATGACGATAATACTTATCACCTGAAAGGAATGTGGGTTGATGATAAGTGGATGCTGATAACCGGTAATAACCTGAACCCACGCGCCTGGCGTCTGGATCTGGAAAACGCCATTTTGATCCACGATCCACAACTGGAGCTTGCGCCGCAGCGTGAAAAAGAACTGGCTCTGATCCGCGAGCATACCACCATTGTTAAGCACTACCGCGATCTGCAAAGTATTGCCGATTACCCGGTAAAAGTTCGCAAACTTATCCGCCGTTTGCGCCGCATCCGCATCGACCGATTAATTAGCCGTATCCTGTAATCTGAACCCCGTCCTGTACGGGGTTTGTTTTTTGGAGGCCGCGTTGCGTATTCTTTTTGTCTGTTCGCTATTGTTACTTTCTGGATGCAGCCATATGGCTAACGATAGCTGGAGCGGGCAGGATAAAGCTCAACACTTTATCGCCTCGGCGATGCTTTCCGCCGCAGGAAATGAATACGCGCAACATCAGGGGATGAGCCGCGACCGCAGCGCGATGTTCGGGCTGGTGTTCTCTGTAGGGCTGGGAGTGTCAAAAGAGCTTTGGGATAGCCGCCCTGAGGGGAGCGGCTGGAGCTGGAAGGATTTTGCCTGGGATATAGCCGGTGCAACTACCGGCTATACCGTCTGGCAAATAGCGCATCACTAAAGACGCATCCCCTTCCCTTTGCGATGCAACATCAAAGAAACCAGAAACGCTACCACGGCCATCAATGTCACATACCAGAAAAATGCCGTTTCCATTCCTATCGATTTCAGCGACAACGCTACATACTCCGCCGAACCACCAAATATAGCATTGGCGACCGCATATGACAGACCAACACCTAATGCGCGAACCTGCGCCGGGAACATCTCAGCCTTCAGTATTCCACTGATTGATGTATAAAAACTCACTATCAGCAGGGCGCACAACACCAGACCAAAAGCGGCATAAGGAGAGGAGACGTTCTGCAATGCTGATAGTATGGGGACGGTAAAAATAGCGGCCAAAGAGCCAAAGCATAACATTGAGGTTCGGCGTCCAATCTTATCTGACAGCGCGCCAATGAACGGTTGAATGAGCATAAATACAAACAATGCCGCAGTCATAATGCCGCTTGCTACGTTAGCGTGCATTCCCGCAGTATTCACCAGATATTTCTGCATATAGGTGGTAAAGGTATAGAAACAAAGAGAACCCGCAGCAGTGAAGCCGAGAACCATGATGAATGCACGGCGATTGCGCCATAATCCTTTCATTGACCCCGCTTCTTTTAACGCTCGCGTCTCTTGTTGTGAAGTTTCATCTAACTGACGACGTAACCACAATGCCACAACGGCTAACACCGCTCCTAACGCAAAAGGAATGCGCCATCCCCACTCTCTAAGAGCAGAATCTTCCATAGTATGTTGTAGAACAACCACCACCAGTAAGGCCAGCAACTGACCGCCAATTAGCGTGACGTACTGGAACGAAGCATAGAACCCTTTGCGCCCTTCGACAGCAACTTCACTCATATAGGTGGCGCTGGTGCCATATTCTCCACCAACGGATAATCCCTGGAATAAACGCGCGAGAAGCAATAATGCCGGAGCCCAGGTACCGATAGTTTCATAACCAGGGAGGCAGGCAATAACCAGAGATCCGAAACACATCATACACACCGATAACAGCATTGATTTTTTACGACCATGTTTATCGGCTATGCGTCCAAATAGCCAGCCACCGATTGGACGCATCAGAAAGCCCGCAGCAAAAACACCGGCTGTTTGCAGTAATTGAGTGGTAGTGTTACCAGAAGGGAAGAAAATGTGGGCAAAGTAGAGGGAACAGAATGAGTAGACATAAAAATCGAACCACTCGACCAGATTACCTGAAGAGGCCCCTACTATTGCCCAGATGCGGCGACGAGTATCACTACTTGTCAGTTTGTCGTCTGCCGTTACAGTGCTTTCTGCCATGCCAATATTTCTCCTGCCATAATCCGATGCTTTTGTCGGCCAATGTTGTTTATTATTTAGTAAGACAGATGTTATACATTTGCTACCGATGTTTGTGCAACCATAACTGCGAATTTAGTTAGCAGGGGAATGATTATTCTGGATGACCAGGAAGGATTTCAGGTGAGGTTGTCGTATGGAAATGGGCGAGCATCTGGCGTATACAAGGGAATGGTAGGGTTTTTATTTCTTAGTCAGAACCACATCAGGTGGTTTTTACTGCCTACGCTATTCAGGACGGACGACAGACAAAACAAAAGGCCCAGTCTTCCGACTGAGCCTTTTGTTTTATTTGATGCCTGGCAGTTCCCTACTCTCGCATGGGGAGACCCCACACTACCATCGGCGCTACGGCGTTTCACTTCTGAGTTCGGCATGGGGTCAGGTG
>NZ_VATT01000013.1:0-14267 GCF_005781225.1 Escherichia sp. E4736
GAGTCCCGTCCGTTCCGCCACTTATTAAGAAGCCTCGAGTTAACGCTCGAGGTTTTTTTTCGTTTGTATTTCTATTATTGCTAAAATCGCAAAAATCCTCTGCGTTTTGCGCCCTTTTTCCGCAACAGTCTGAAGCCCATAATCACCTCAATTAACGAAAATAGCATTAAAAGAGGCATATTATGGCTATCCCCGTATTTGGTTTAGGTACTTTCCGTCTCAAAGACGACGTTGTTATTTCATCTGTGAAAACGGCGCTAGAACTTGGTTATCGCGCAATTGATACCGCACAAATCTATGATAACGAAGCTGCAGTAGGTCAGGCGATTGCAGAAAGTGGCGTGCCTCGTCATGAACTCTACACCACCACTAAAATCTGGATTGAAAATCTCAGCAAAGACAAATTGATCCCGAGCCTGAAAGAAAGCCTGCAAAAGTTGCGTACCGATTATGTTGATCTGACGCTAATCCACTGGCCGTCACCAAACGATGAAGTCTCTGTTGAAGAGTTTATGCAGGCGCTGCTGGAAGCCAAAAAACAAGGGCTGACGCGTGAGATCGGTATTTCCAACTTCACGATCCCGCTGATGGAAAAAGCGATTGCTGCTGTTGGCGCTGAGAACATCGCTACCAACCAGATTGAACTCTCTCCTTATCTGCAAAACCGTAAAGTGGTTGATTGGGCCAAACAGCACGGCATTCATATCACTTCCTATATGACGCTGGCTTATGGTAATGCACTGAAAGATGAGGTTATTGCTCGTATTGCAGCTAAACACAATGCGACCCCGGCACAAGTGATTCTGACGTGGGCGATGGGGGAAGGTTACTCCGTAATTCCTTCTTCTACTAAACGTGAAAACCTGGAGAGTAATCTTAAGGCACAAAATTTACAGCTTGATGCCGAAGATAAAAAAGCGATCGCCGCACTGGATTGCAACGACCGCCTGGTTAGCCCGGAAGGTCTGGCTCCTGAATGGGATTAAGCCTCTCTGACAGCTCCTCCGGGAGCTGTTTTTACATGCTCGCTAAGGAAATCGATAAAAGCCCGGATGCGCGTACTTACCGCACGGTCGCTGTAATAGACTGCACTGAATGGCATTTCAACTGGCAACACTTTATCTGCCATTAACTCCACCAATTCTCCGCGAGCGATTTCTCTGTCGATCATGTAGTCGGACAAACACGCAATCCCGTTGCCACTCAGGCAAAGCTGTTTCAGTGTTTCCCCACTATTGGATGACAAACCGTACTTCACCTCATGTAATTGTCCATCACTACAGGCTATCGGCCAGGTATTGAGGGAAGCGGGTTCAGTGAATCCCAGGCAAACATGTTGCTTTAAATCGTCGATCGTTTCTGGCTTCCCGTAGCGGGAAATATAATCAGGGGAGGCGATAATTTTTCGATAACTGTTAAATAACGGCCTGGCACGTAAGCTGGAATCCGTTAACGTACCGGCGCGTATCGCGACATCTACTTTTCTTTCGATCAAATTAATAATCGTTTCGGAGGAGACTAGCGATAAAGTGACTTCCGGATAGCGTTCACGGAAAGGCTTAATCAACGGCATCAGAAAGTGCAGCACCACTGGCGTCGCGGCATCGATCCGTAACAGTCCACGCGGTGTATTACGCGTCTCCATAATTTCTGATTCTGCCGCAGCCATCTCCTGCAAAATCAACTGCACGCGACGAAAATAACGTTCGCCTTCTTCCGTCAGGCTAAGTTGTCGCGTGGTGCGATTAAGCAAGCTGACGCCTAGTTTCATTTCCAACTTCTTGACTGCCCGGCTTACCGCAGAGTTCGCTTGCCCTAATTGTTCGGCCGCCCGGCTAAAGCTGCCGCTTTCGACAACCGAAACAAAAATAGCGAGTTCTTCCGACGTAGCTTTCATTTTTGCCTCTGTCGCAAAATATAAGAGAGATTGTGGACTTATTTGTCATTAAACCATCAGGATACGTGATATGTCATCCGATTTAATGTTCTCAATAATGAGTAAAATTCTGACCGGTGTAAGCACTTGCTTACATAACAATATACAATTGCTCGTTGAAAGAGTGAGCTAAAATCCCTATAACAGTAGAACCCTCCTGAATGCGGAAGGGGTGACGTAATAGAGGTTTCAAAGTCAAAAGTGCGAAAAAACACCTATGCCATGCGCTATGTTGCCGGACAACCTGCGGAAAGGATTTTACCGCCGGGGTCTTTTGCGAGCATTGGCCAGGCATTACCGCCCGGAGAACCGTTAAGTACCGAAGAGCGTATTCGGATCCTGGTGTGGAACATATACAAACAGCAACGCGCTGAATGGTTGTCGGTATTAAAGAACTACGGCAAAGATGCACATCTGGTTTTATTACAGGAAGCGCAAACAACGCCGGAGTTAGTACAGTTTGCGACTGCTAACTATCTTGCTGCCGATCAGGTACCCGCTTTCGTGCTGCCGCAGCATCCTTCCGGTGTAATGACCCTTTCGGCGGCACATCCCATTTATTGCTGCCCGTTACGCGAACGTGAACCTATTTTACGTCTGGCGAAATCAGCGCTGGTGACGGTCTACCCATTACCTGATACCCGCCTGTTGATGGTCGTCAATATTCACGCCGTCAACTTCAGTCTTGGCGTAGATGTTTACAGTAAGCAGTTACTTCCTATTGGCGATCAGATTGCCCATCACAGCGGCCCGGTCATTATGGCGGGAGATTTCAATGCCTGGAGCCGTAGAAGGATGAACGCGTTATATCGCTTTGCGCGGGAAATGTCGCTGCGCCAGGTGCGTTTTACCGATGATCAGCGCCGTCGGGCGTTTGGTCGCCCGCTCGATTTTGTTTTCTACCGTGGTCTTAACGTCAGCGAAGCTTCTGTACTGGTTACGCGCGCTTCCGATCACAATCCGCTACTCGTTGAATTCAGTCCCGGCAAGCCTGATAAATAAGGTATGTCAGGTCTGCCACAGGGCAGACCAACGTTTGGCGCTGCCCTTTTATACTCAAACAACAAAAGGACAGCGCAATGACAATACAATCCCACCATGACCACGTAGAAAAGCAGTTTAGCTCGCAGGCCAGTGAGTATTTAACCAGTACCGTACATGCATCCGGGCGAGATTTACAGCGCCTGGCGGTGCGTCTGGCTGATTATCCTGATGCAAATGTACTTGATATGGGCTGCGGAGCAGGGCATGCCAGCTTTGTCGCTGCGCAAAACGTGAGCGCGGTGGTGGCGTATGACTTATCTGCCCAAATGCTGGATGTCGTGGCACAAGCTGCCGAAGCCCGGCACCTGAAAAATATCACCACCCGCCAGGGATATGCCGAAAGTCTGCCATTTGCCGATAACGCATTTGATATTGTTATCAGCCGTTATTCTGCCCATCACTGGCATGATGTTGGTGCAGCACTGCGTGAAGTGAATCGGATATTGAAACCCAGCGGTAGGCTGATTGTGATGGACGTAATGTCTCCGGGTCACCCAGTGCGCGACATCTGGTTACAGACGGTAGAAGCATTACGCGATACCTCTCACGTACGAAACTACGCCAGCGGTGAGTGGTTGACGTTAATCAATGAAGCCAAACTGATAGTTGATAATTTAATTACAGATAAGTTACCGCTGGAATTTTCTTCATGGGGCGCCAGAATGCGTACGCCAGAAGCATTAGTAGACGCTATTCGCATTTACCAACAGAGCGCATCGACAGAGGTGAAAACGTATTTTGCCTTGCAGAATGATGGCTCTTTCACCAGTGATATCATCATGGTAGAAGCACATAAAGCGGCATAAATAAAAAAGGCACCGGGGGAATCGGTGCCTTTTTATTATCTGGTTTATCAGGAATCTGGCATGTTGCTGTTTTTCACAAACAACGTCAGCTTATCGCCTGGTTGCAGATTCGCAGTGTCGCTGTTCCAGCGCATCACATCTTTGATGTTCACGCCGTGGCGTTTAGCAATGCTTGAAAGCGAATCGCCTTTGCGCACACGATACGTAATGCTATCGCTGTTGTTTGCCAGCCGCTGTGCGCTACTACCTGCGCCAATCGTCAAACTTTGGCCTGGTTTCAGCTTAGCTCCGCGCAGTTTATTCCACTGCTGCAAATCTTTGGTGCTTACGCCGAGACGTGAAGCGATACTTGAAAGCGTGTCGCCAGAACGAACGGTGTAAACACGACTGTTAAGCGGCGTATTGTCGGCAACCAGCGTCGACTGTACAGCAGCAATTTCGCCGGAAGCCAGAGATTCACGCAGTTGATCTGCATGCTTCTTTGGCACCATCACGTACTGCGGACCACTTGCTCCCAGCGTGGAGCCTTTTACACCAGCGTTGAATGTCTTCAGCTTGCTGACGGAAATTCCCGCCATATCTGCAACCTTCGCCATATCAACCGGGCTACTCAGGTGTACACGCGCCAGAGCACGGCTTTCATCGGTCGTCGGCAGACGTACTCCATAACGTTTGCTGTTTTTGAGAATATCGCTCAATGCCAGCATTTTAGGCACGTACTGCTTCGTTTCCTGCGGCAACGGTAACGACCAAAAGTCCGTGGATTTCCCACGTGCTTTGTTCGTTTTAATTGCCTTCATGACCCGACCTTCGCCGCTATTATAAGCCGCTACGGTCAAAAGCCAGTCGCCGTCAAACATCTTGTTCAGACGTTGCATCATGTTCAGCGCGGCTGTCGTTGAAGCAACAACATCGCGACGCGCGTCATAATTGCGAGTCTGTTTCAAACCATAATTGCGCCCCGTGCTCGGAATGATCTGCCAGATGCCTGCGGCATTGGCGCCAGACGTCGCGTGAGGATCAAAAGCGCTCTCCACTATGGGTAGTAGTACCAGTTCCATAGGCATGTTACGTTTTTTAACTTGCCCGGCTATCCAGTACATATACGGCTCTGCCCGTAAAGTTACATCGTGGAGATAGCTCTTATTGCGTAAATATTTCTGTTTCTGTTCGCGAATCCGGTCATTTTCCGGAATTCCCATCTTTAGCTCGTCGCCAATGAAAGCCCACAAGTCACCATCTGGCGCGATAGACGTCCCATCGTCCATCCATCGTGCCTGACTTGTAAACTTTGCTGCTTCCCCTTGACCAGCTGCAGAAAGGCTCTGTGCGTGCTGTTGGACGTTACCGGTACTCTGGCAACCCACGAGCAGGACAGAGGCGAGTAATATCGCTTTTGCCTTCATGTGTGTGTCAATAGTTGCTTAAAAGACGACCGATCATAACGGCGAACGAAGCCGATGACAAGAAAGTTTTATCAGAATCTATCTTTCTTTGACCTTAACCAGGCAAAACGTTCCTCAGGTTGTTGCAATAATGTTTCTTTATTAATTACATTAATTAAATCAATATCTTCTGTTCTTAAAAAAACATTAATTTTCCGCTCATTTTTCAGAATTACGGGGAGTGTAATTTGATTTTTTGCCCGTAACTCAATAACTTTACGATAATAATCATTTATGGACAAATCGTGCGGAAGAATACTCAAGGCAAACTTCATATTTGATAAAGTATATTCATGAGCACAACATACCAGTGTATCGTCAGGTAGAGCACTTAATTTTTTAAGTGATTGATACATTTGAGAAGCCGTACCTTCAAATAATCGCCCGCAGCCACCAGAGAAAAGAGTATCACCGCAAAATAGATAAGGATTGCTGAAGTAACAGATGTGTCCTAAAGTGTGACCTGGTGTAGCAATTACACTAAATTCATGCCCCAAAACGAAGGCAGTATCACCATCTTTGACTACCTGCGTTGTTCCCTTATCTTGTGTCTCTTGTGGACCGTAGACCACAATTTGCGGAAACTTTTCCACCAGTTCTTTTACGCCGCCAACATGATCGTGGTGATGGTGGGTGAGAAATATGGCCTCCGGTTGCCAGTTATTGGCGGCAATGGCCTTTACTACCGGCTCCGCTTCTCCAGGATCGACAATCAGGCAACGGCCTGCTTCATCATTCAAAACCCAGATGTAATTGTCATCAAAGGCAGGAATACTGTTAAGATTCATATATTACCTCTCAGTGTGAAACGGAAGGTTGTGATGAAACCGGCAAGGAACCCTCAAACAGTCGTGGCTCCTGATTGCTGGGGCGATTTGCCCTGGGGAGAGCTTTATCGCAAGGCGCTGGAGCGCCAGCTCAACCCATGGTTCACGAAAATGTATGGTTTTCATCTGCTTAAGATTGGCAATTTAAGCGCAGAAATCAATTGCGAAGCGTGCGCGGTTTCTCATCAAGTGAATGTTTCTGCGCAAGGAAAGCCCGTACAAGTGCAGGCGGACCCGCTTCATCTTCCTTTTGCCGATAAATCCGTCGATGTTTGTCTATTGGCGCATACGTTGCCATGGTGCACCGATCCGCATCGTTTGTTGCGTGAAGCCGATCGGGTATTGATTGATGATGGCTGGCTGGTCATTAGTGGCTTCAATCCCATCAGTTTAATGGGATTACGCAAACTTGTGCCGGTATTGCGAAAAACATCGCCTTATAACAGCCGGATGTTTACCCTGATGCGGCAACTGGACTGGCTCTCTTTGTTGAATTTTGAAGTGCTACACGCCAGCCGTTTCCACGTTCTTCCGTGGAATAAACATGGTGGAAAACTATTGAGCGCGCATATTCCTGCGCTTGGTTGCTTACAACTTATTGTTGCCCGGAAACGGACTATTCCTTTAACGCTAAATCCGATGAAACAGAGTAAAAACAAGCCACGAATTCGCCAGGCGGTTGGCGCCACCCGGCAATGTCGTAAACCACAGGCTTAAACTTCGACTTGATATCCCGTATCTTCCAGTGTGGGATTCATTGCCGCGGCACGAGCCAGTTCATCGCAACGTTCGTTTTCTGGATGACCGGCATGGCCTTTTACCCATTCCCATTTGATTTGATGCTGCCCCAACGCGGCATCAAGACGTTGCCAGAGATCGACATTTTTTACTGGTTTTTTGTCTGCTGTTTTCCAGCCACGTTTTTTCCAGTTATGGATCCACTGGGTGATCCCCTGGCGGACATACTGGCTGTCGGTACTCAGAATGACTTCACAGTGTTCTTTTAACGCTTCCAGCGCGACAATAGCGGCCATCAACTCCATACGGTTGTTGGTGGTGCGGGTGTAGCCAGCGCTAAAGGTTTTTTCGCGTCCACGATAGCGTAATATAGCACCGTAACCCCCAGGTCCTGGATTACCCAGACACGAACCATCGGTGAAAATTTCTACCTGTTTAAGCATCTCTGGTAGACTTCCTGTAATTGAATCGAACTGTAAAACGACAAGTCTGACATAAATGACCGCTATGAGCACTGCAATTACACGCCAGATCGTTCTCGATACCGAAACCACCGGTATGAACCAGATTGGCGCGCACTATGAAGGCCACAAGATCATTGAGATTGGTGCCGTTGAAGTGGTGAACCGTCGACTGACGGGCAATAACTTCCATGTTTATCTCAAACCCGATCGGCTGGTGGATCCGGAAGCCTTTGGCGTACACGGTATTGCCGATGAGTTTTTGCTCGATAAGCCCACGTTTGCCGAAGTAGCCGATGAGTTCATGGACTATATTCGCGGCGCGGAGCTGGTTATCCATAACGCAGCGTTTGATATCGGCTTTATGGACTACGAGTTTTCGTTGCTTAAGCGCGATATTCCGAAGACGAATACCTTCTGTAAGGTCACCGATAGCCTTGCGGTGGCGAGGAAAATGTTTCCCGGTAAGCGCAACAGCCTCGATGCATTATGTGCTCGCTACGAAATAGATAACAGTAAACGAACGCTGCACGGGGCATTACTCGATGCCCAGATCCTTGCGGAAGTTTATCTGGCGATGACCGGTGGTCAAACGTCGATGGCTTTTGCGATGGAAGGAGAGACACAACAGCAGCAAGGTGAAGCAACAATTCAGCGCATTGTACGTCAGGCAAGTAAGTTACGCGTTGTTTTTGCGACAGATGAAGAGCTTGCAGCACATGAAGCTCGTCTCGATCTGGTGCAGAAGAAGGGCGGAAGCTGCCTCTGGCGGGCATAAATACCTGTGAAAGGCGCTAAAAATAGCGAGTTGGGCGATTTTTGCAGCAAACGATTCAAAAGATGAGAAAAATCGTTGACGAAGGCCGAGGCAATCCGTAATATTCGCCTCGTTCCCAAAGGAACACAACACGGAGCGGTAGTTCAGTCGGTTAGAATACCTGCCTGTCACGCAGGGGGTCGCGGGTTCGAGTCCCGTCCGTTCCGCCAATATTCAGAAAGCCTGAGTCAGTAATGATTCAGGCTTTCGTCGTTTTAGCCTTCAGGAGAGTTTGTTGTCCCTGAAGGCAAATAGATATAATCTAAAAAACTGTCACATCATATATAATGACCAGCTATTATAAATTCTGGCCATTTCTGTTATTCCAACGCATCCCATTTCTCCAGTAATTCTGCTGGAATTTCATTTATTACTTCCGAGAAGCGTTTTCCGACCAGGCGCTCTGCCTGACGCAACAAGGGAATAGTCGGACTGCTCGGCTCGCTATACTCAAACCAGCGACGTATAACTCTCAAACGTTCCAGCGCATCGTTCCGGTCGCTAATTTGCCTTTGTTCTGCGCAGACCTTTCCGGTCTTTTCAGCAGGTATATCTTCGAGTGGTGCAACATACTCTGCCTGTGCCGTTTCAGTATTATTGATGGAGACATGCTCCGGAAGAACAGCCAATGTTTCCTGTGATGGGATCTCTGGCGTGGTTGATTGCACCGCTCCCGGTAACAGAGTCAGCAGTTGCGTAAGCCGCGAAAAGTCCGGAGCATGGTCATTCAGCATTTTACGCGCATGGCGTTGCAGTCGCTCAGTGTTTTCAGCGGCCTGGCGAAAAGCGTCTAGCGGCAGTACACCGCGAGCTTCCAGATCGGCCAATTGCTGACGTACCGATTCCGGCGCCAGGGCATCCGCCGGGCGTGATGCAGACAACGAGCGTTCCACATCTCGCACCTGGAGGCGCAAAGTGGCATTATTTGACAGCGTAATGCCTCGGATATCCGCCATTACGCCTTCGTGGTCCAGCAACGCCGATAGTGCGTTGCTGCGCGCCACTGCCGCATCTTCGGCGGTGATATCTTCAGTTGCAAGCAGTTGTGGATGGATGGTATCCGGGTACAAGCTGCACAGCGTTTCGAGTTGCGTGAGTACCTCTGCCAGTCCTCTGGCTCCGGCCTGCTGGATACGGCAGCGCAGTAGAATCACCAGGATTCGGATATCTTTGCTTCGTGTCAGCAGGCGGCGAGCGTCTCGCTCGAGTTCTGCCCAGTTAATGGTTTCCGGCGTACTGACAAAATCGCCATATTGCGCTTCTTCACGCGGTGCAGCGCGGGTGAACAGCAGCAGGTATTCCGGATCATATTCCAGATCCGGGCCACAGGGGCGTTCGGCCGAAATAGGGTCTGACAGAGATGTATCCATTAAATTATCCTTAGTGCGCCAGATAGTGCTCAGGTTCGAAAATCATGCCTGTCACCGGATCGTCGTGCATGGCTTTTCCAGCCCAGGCGGTCCAGCCTAACTGATATGGGCCGCCGGTAACGGCAGGAGGAGCGGCGTGTGGTTTTAGCTGTAGCTCAATTTCCCAGCAGTATTCAAACCCGGTAAAGGCGCGAACCAATTCCGTCAATACGGGCAGGTTGTTGCCGCCAGGCAGGAAGCGTTGATAATCGGCCAGCGTCAGTGGGCCAATCACCAGTCTGAACTTATACTGCATGTCCGGTACGGCCTGACCGATGAGTGCGCCGTTGCCAATGATGGAAGAAAGGGCTGGTATCCCCAGCCGGGTAATTTCATCATCTGCCACGGGTATCCAGTGCAGGACATATTCCTGTATCCGGAAAGGCACGCCGAAATAGTGCGCCAGCGTGGCAGCCAGCCCGTCTGGATTGCGTGATTCGCGCGCCAGATGAGCCGATGCCGCCAGGCGAACGTGATCCGGTAGCGGGCTGTCTACACTTTCTCGCAAATCTTGCCCGCTGAGGCTGGCGATATAAAAGGCAAATCGGTCATATTTCGGTTTATCCAGACCACCTCCAGCTGACTGGGCGCTGCGCCAGGCCTGATAAAACTGGGTCAGCCAGCGGTGATGAAAAAGGTCAGTAAAACAGGTTAGCGTCGGATCGCGGTAGCTTTCGGTCCGGTTACGCGCCAGTTCGGTGTAGTGCAGCGGCAGCGGGCCATTCGGCCCCCACAGCCCGAGGCTGTACAGACTGACGTGCAGGCGCCCTTCCTGCCAGCTTACACTGGCGATTTCCCGTGGTGCAAAAGTCAGCGCAGGTGTTTGCCCGAGGCGGAATTTTTCCATTCGTGGCTGCCAGGCACTACCTGCAGGGACGGTACACAACTGTACATTCACGCGGCGCATCAGGTTCAGAAAACCGTAACGCCAGGGCATTCCCTGCGCCTGAGTGAAATCGCCGTTCATACACTTCCCCGCTGTCCGGCCCTGACCGGCCAGGTTATAATTTTGCCGCGCTGCATACTGTGCAGCGTCATCTGCGAGAAGGTATTAATGGAAACATGACGGGCGATATAGTGTTCCAGCACCAGGCCGAACAGATACGGACTGATGCCAGAAAAACCTTCTTCATCCACCGTCAGCTCACAACAGACGCCGCGACCATAGACCAGCAGCCCGGAACCCGGCAGACGGCGGGTGACCGGCGTTGTTTTGCAGCCAATCAGGCTGCGTACCTGTCGTGATTGCGGACTGTCATGCGCCGGAATAAACAGGTTAAGCAGATCGCGTAGCGCTTGACCGCCGGTACGGTGATCCAGATCTGCCAACGGCAGATAATTAAAGGATAACTGGCGGATCAACCGCCAGGCCATTTCACGTTCCGCCAGTGGATGCTGCGGCGGACGAGGCGGGCGAATAAGTCCCACGCCCGCCACCGGGATGGCCGCATCCACGGTCAGATCGTCCCAGCCATTGCGTGCAATAAGGCAGGGGAGATCGCGGTTGGTGACCATGGCCGTGATGGTGATATGGCGCAGATTTTCCGGGTATGGCGCTTCATATTGGTCAACCAGTGACAGGAACACTTCCGATCCCGTATAGGGGATGCGGGTGCCGTAGCGGCGGGCGTTTTCCGACAACCGACGCGGCTCCCGGCGCAGGGAAAAATAGCGCCCGTGGTTGCCTTCATCGTTATTGCGGGTGTGGTAGAGCGGGCGAAAGGTCATTTTCCGTGTAGTGTCGGTTTCCAGCCCTTCCACTTCCTGGACCGAGAACACCTCATAATCCAGTGGATGGGTCCTGTCCACCACAAGGTGCTGCTCTGTCGAGCTGTGGGTGACGTCGATTCGGGCGGTGACGCGGGGAAAAAGGTTAACAACCGGGGTACAGAACAGGCTGAACTGTGACGCATTTGTCTGGTGGATCAGCCAGTCCGGCGGCAGGTGATTTAGTAAGATCACAATCTCCGCTACGCCGCCGTTAATTTTCTGTAACCCGGCAGACAGACCTGCCGGCGTGAAAAAATAAAAGCGTTCCGGACAGGCAAAATATTCATGCAGCAGGTTATGACCGTGAAATACGTTCCAGGCCAGTGGCAGCAGTCCCTGACCTGGCTCCAGCCCCTCGTAGGTAACTGGCTGTTTCAGATTTACATCCAGTACGCCGTCAAAATGACCCGGAACGCCTGCCAGTGTGGCAATGGAACTGGTATGCAGAAGTTCGAACAGGTGAGAGGCTGTGCGTTCCTCGCCGCAGAGATATAGCGGCAGCCTGTCCAGCCCGGCAAGTTGGCTAAACGTTAGTTCACCGAAGGTGCGCAGGGTAATACGCAGCGCACCGGCGACATGAATGTTGGTAGGTAGGTAGCGATGCAGAGCAGGCATATCCGGTGGAGCTGCAGTCAGGCGCACCTCTTCGATGGTGAGCGGCTACAGCGTCACATCCTGGCTGCTGCGAAACTGGCAGGCGGTACTTTCGCCTTCCGGAATGGCGGAAAAAAAAGCGGTGTCGCGTGGGACGGTGAATCCCTTCGCCAAATCGCCTTCTTCCGGATCGGGATGCAACTGTGCCACGCTCATTGAGGGCGTGGGAGTAACATAATTGGGGCTGACGACCTCCAGCAGGCGCTGGGTGAAACGCGGAAATTCAGCGTCAATTTTAAGCTGCGTACGGGCAGTCAGGAAGCTGAAGGCCTCAACCATCCGCTCCACATACGGATCGGCAATATCCGTTCCCTGCATTCCCAGCCGGGCGGCGACTTTGGGATGACGTTCGGCAAATTCGGCTCCCGTTTCACGCAGGTAGCTCAATTCGCGGTTATAGTATTCCAGTAGCCGTGGATCCATCGGTCACCCTCTATATTAAAAAAACGTAATGCGGCTCTGTTCCATATCCAACGCGCTGCGTACCCGGAATGCCGTCGGATACGGCTGCGTAAGGATTTCGCCACGAATTTCAAACTGTAATGTGTTATGGCCACTCTGGCGTTGTTCATCCTGTAGTGGAATTATTTGCAGGGTGGATGCTTTCAGCCGGGGTTCAAATCGAGTAATCGTGCGTAAAATAGCCCTGCGGATATCGTCCCACTTGTGTTCATACAGAAAGCTGCCTGCCAGTGGAGGCAGGCCGTAGTTCAGAACAGAAGCTGCCGCCTCTGGGTAACGAGTGGCATCAATATCATCTTCATGACTGACGGTGTTGAGTAAAAATGACAAATCCCGGCGGATGATCTCCTTGAACTGGACTGAACTGACGCTGATATCGTGATCGCGCTTCTGCTGCGGGGCATCGTCACACAGTCGATCAAACAATGTAGGCATCAGGTGGTTGCTTTGGCGCAAACGAGAGGCGCTCATGCGTCACTGCTTTCGGGTGTATTAAAAGTACAAGAGGTCATATCCAGCAGGCTGATATCGCCGTGGCTGGTGAGCCACATTTTTTGTCCTAACGCCGTAACCAGAGTTTCTCCTGGCCCATCCTGCCAGGTGGTTTCCCGGCACAGACGCAAGGCGTCAGCAGCGCTTTCAGAACCACTGTAGCGAGGAAACAGCCAGGCGCTGTGTGTGTCGCCGTTGTGAAGTGTGATATTGACGGGTTTCCAGATTAGATCTGTCAGATTAGCCGGCAGGGGGGATTTCAGTGAACGAATTTGCGAAAATGGCAGCCAGATATACACGCCACCAGCGACCAGTTCCAGCACCGGGCCGGTACGCGAGTCACTGTCGCTTATCCAGTCGAATACGCCGCCATTCCACTGCCCGGTGGTGTCTGTTATAGCTTCAAGCGCGTGGCTGCGGTTGGCATCGGCTTCCTGCACTTCGCCGCGGGCGTTACAGGCGAGAGCAGCCAGTAAATCCTCCATCCAGGCGAGTGGTGGGAGAATAAAACCGGGACGCTGTTCGCCCTGAAAGCAGGAGTGACGGTATATTTCACAGTGGATCAGCTCGCCAAATACCTGTGCCTCGCGAGCATAATTTGCGTCCACTCGGGCGCACAGTTGAATTTGTTGCAGCGCCCGCGACCAGTCACCGATTGCGCACAATAACTGAAACAGGCTGTGCCGACGTGAAGCCTGTGCCGGGTGCATCTTTACCTGGTGTTCCGCCAGTTGAATGCCCTCTGCCACGGAATAGTCTCGCAGCAGCGCCGACAAGGTAGCCGGTAGCACGTTATTGTTTGTCATGAGTGATATCTCCGTGTTGTGCCGGGTTTATCCGGTAATGGCTGTCAATGCCGATGACTCGGTGCTCTCGCTGCGTCAGATCGGGCAGAATGGCGTTATGCACTGCCTCCGGTTTGTATTCAGGAGAAAGCAGATGCAGGATATCAGGAGGAGTCTTTTTGGTAGGCCAGGTAGATTCTCCTTCACCGGTGGCATCCAGTACATCGAGAATAGCGTCAATACTTAACCCGCCAGTGACCATATCCTGTAATGTATCGGCTTCAGTGACCAGATCACGCAATGAAGACAACTCCTGCGTGCCACCCTCTCCATTAAGGGGGAAAGGATCGGCATGACGATGAATATCTTGTTCAGGAGACAACAACGCCTGTCGGTATTCCTGATAAAGCAAGGTTAGTGGGGTATCTGAATCTGGGGTGCCTTCAGTAGCGACTGCGCCATGAACCGGAATAATATCGAACGGATTTTGCTGCTGCTGTTGTTGTTGTCGAA
Organism: Escherichia sp. E4736; assembly: GCF_005781225.1. Classification (NCBI taxonomy): domain Bacteria; kingdom Pseudomonadati; phylum Pseudomonadota; class Gammaproteobacteria; order Enterobacterales; family Enterobacteriaceae; genus Escherichia; species Escherichia sp. E4736. Next base: position 14,160 of record NZ_VATT01000013.1, read on the forward strand.
ACCAGTCGAGATCGAGATATTCGGTTGTTGTTTCAGGCGAAATGACAGGCTGCAGTGCCGTTTTTTTCTCGCATGGCTCAGGAGACATTGTAGTGGATCACAAAATCA